>JAHDBE010000125.1 GCA_020630555.1 Saprospiraceae bacterium | reverse complement strand
TATTATGCAAGTATAGGTGCATCAGGAGGCGTCTCGGGACTGGTATTGATGTATTGTTTAATTAAACCTTGGTCTGAAATAAAATTATTTCTTATTCTTCCTATACCAGCTGTGATATGCGCGATACTGTATATTGTCTACTCTTCATGGGCAAGTAAGAATCAGGATGATAATATAGATCATAGCGCACACTTTTATGGTGCTATTGTGGGTGCTTCACTGTTGATACTATTTATCCCATCGACTATAAAACTTTTCTTGAAGGAGATTATCCATACATTTCCATTCTAATTGAAGTCATAAATAACACCATTCGAAATACTAAATATTCCTACACCTGAACTAATGTTGGAGTAAATCTGAACAGGTGATAAAAACGGATTATCATCCGTCTCGTTAAAATTTCTTAGCGTTCGAGAAAACAAATAATAATCTTCGGTAACACTCTCCCATTTAAAATAAAGATGGTCTGAAGCATCTTGCTCAGAGATCTCATATAGTTGCAATGAAATCTGTTTATTGGTACCGTCAAAAGGTGTATCTTCTAATAGCAGAAAATCGTATTCAAAAGATCGGTGTGTTGATGGATCCAGGCTCTCAGTAAAGGTAGAATAGGCTTGATTTGGATCTGATGTATTATTCCAATCAAACAACAATCCCATTTCATAAAAATTAACTCCTGAGGGGTCATCAAACAGAAATTCAACTTCACTTCGTGCATCGCCATCACTATTAATTCCTCCATCTTCATTGAATTCCCAAGAATTCAATGGTACCAATTCGGGAACTACTTGAGTCGCTGTGGCTTCATCGAAACCATCCGCAATAACAGAAAGAGTATAGGTTTGCCCCACAATTAAGAAGTCATTGGGAAGTGTTATGCTGTAATTGAAATCGAAGAAGCTAACATATGGAACTACGATCTCCTCTCCTATTGAATTTTTAATAACAACTAGTGCATCATTAATTCTTAAGTCTGAAGACCAAACCTGCTCAGAAATACTAACAGTCTCTGAGACCCGTACTTTGAGTACAGGATCTTCCACGGAAACAAACGCATGAACTGCTAAACGAGGGGTATGAGGCGGGGGATCAATGTCTAGAGACGTCTCAAAGAAATCTTCATCACAAGAAGTAAAAAGAAAGACGGTAACAAATGCTATAATTAATAATCTAACCATTAGAATTCCACATTAAAAGTGACGTAAGGAATGATGGGAAATAAAGAAGCTTGCTTTAGCTTAAACTCACCATTGGAATCAAAATCTTCATAAATGAAGAAAGGATTTTTTCTATTGTACGTATTGTAAGCACCTATCGACCAAGTACGTTTATAATGCTTACGCTGTCTTGTAAAATTTATGCCTACATCTAAACGATGATATGCACTCATCCTAAAATTATTTCGTTCCTCAAAGAATGATCCGCCAAAAGTCTGCTCGAAGTTTTGTCCATTAAACGCGCCGATATAATTTGAATTTGCGAGAGTGACCGCATTTCCAGTACCATAAACCCAAGAGCCCGCTAAACTAATTCTATCCGTCCATTGATAATTTGCAACTAGTGAGAAGTCATGTCTCCGATCATATCGGTACGGATATCTTTCCCCAAAATTAATTTCATCAAATTGTCTATAAGACCATGATAAGGTATAACCTAACCAACCAGATAAACGACCTCTTTTCTTCTGAATAAAAAATTCCGTACCATAGGATTCACCATCGCCTTGAGCTACTCTATCTTGCCAATCCGAAAATTCAAATAAACCAGATCCATCCAGATAAGAAATGACGTTACTCATTTTTTTGTAATACCCTTCTACACTAAATTCATACTCATTATTAAAAGTTTTGGCGGCTCCTACTGCCACTTGCCAGGCATCTTGAGGTTTGACTCTTTCTGTTGTTGGTAGCCATAAATCAGTTGGCAATCCGATGCCCTCATAAGCCAGCAAATGCACATACTGTCTCATTGTAGAAAAAGAACCTTTAATAGAAAGATCGTTATCAAACAAGTAACGACCACTTAATCGAGGTTGAAATGATCCATACCATTTACCTTGTACATTAAAAGCTGAAACGTGGATCCCAGCATTTAACTTGACTGCCTCATTTAATTTCATGTCATCTTCGACATATAGTGCATATTCTTGAGCGTCAATATCGTCTTGTCCTACCGATGAGGAAAAACTATAATTAGTGGCTGTATCTTCTTCCCTCAAATTAAAAACACCTGGTTTGAAATCATGATAAATTCCATTTACACCAAATCGAATAAAATGATCAGGATTAGGTAAATAATCAAAATCTAGTTTTAATGCCCAATCATTAATTCCGGATATATAATTTATCGATATTTCTTCTTTGTCTCCTGAACTTAGAATCTCAGTCCCAAAACCTGATCCCGTGTTCAATTCGTACTGAGAGTAGGTTGCCGTTAAATTCATAAATAATTTAGGATTCATTAAGTGATTCCATCTAAGTGCTGTGGTCACATTACCCCATCCTAAATCTGTATCAATAAAATCTCTAAATTCACCTGAATTGTCTTTGGATTCAAAGTAAAATCTGTCCTTACCTAAATATGTACTCAAATAAAGTCGATCTCTATCGGAGAATCGATGGTTTATTTTTGCATTTAGATCGTAGAAGTAATATCCAGTTCCCCCATCTTGACCGTCCTCCTCAAATCCTCTACTTATAAAAGGTTTTGCCAAGAGATCAATATAGGTTCTTCTGCCAGAAAGAATAAAAGAAGTATTCTCATTACGAATGGGTCCCTCAATGGTAAGTTTAGATGATATCAAACCAATGGACGCTGCACCTCTGATCTCTTTGTTATCCCCTTCTTTCATATTTATTTCGATAACGGATGAAAGTCTTCCCCCGTACCGCGCTGGAAATCCACCCTTGATTAATTTGACGTCTTTAATAGCATATGCATTAAACACAGAAAAGAAACCTAATAAGTGTGAGGCATTATAAACAGGTACACCATCAAGTAGAATTAAATTTTGATCTGGACTACCACCACGCACATATAAACCACTTTGTCCTTCACCTCCACTCTGTACTCCTGGCAATAACTGTAAAGCTTTTAATACATCAACCTCTCCGAGTAATGCAGGAATTTTTTTGATCTGAGCTATGGGTACTTCTATAGTACTCATTTGACTTTCCTCTTCGATACGTTTACTTCTTTCTGCGCTAATTTCCACAGTTTCCAGTTCGACAGATTCGCCCAATTTTATGTTTAGAATTGTATCTTTTGTTAGAACAAAATTTACATCCTGAGTTTGGAATCCTATATAAGAAAAACTTAAGTTGACCGTATCAGCAGGTAGGGTTAAGCTATAAAATCCAAAAGTATTTGTAATGGTACCTTTCGATGAATTATAGTCAAATACATTCGCTGAAATTAATTTTTCACCAGATATGGCGTCTTCCATGTAGCCGCTAATCGTATATTCTTGACTAAAAGAATAAAGGGCCATGTTTAAAAACAATAGCCCTATTAACAGTTTTTTCATACTCTATAAACGAATTGAAATTATAATCTGTTACTCTGCATCCGGTAGTAAGAACGGATATCTGTAATTTCTCGGTGGATTAAAGTTTTCTTTAATCGTCCTTGGTGAAATCCATCGATACAAATTTAATACAGAACCTGCTTTGTCATTCGTACCTGACGCCCGTCCACCACCAAATGGTTGTTGGCCGACAACGGCTCCTGTAGGTTTGTCATTGATATAGAAATTACCCGCAGTATTTCGCAACCTATTTGTTAAGGCATTGACATGTTGTCTACCTTTGGCGAAAATAGCACCCGTTAAGGCATATTCTGATGTTTCATCTAAGATGTCCAGAGTCTTATCCATATTCTTATCTGAATAAATATAAATGGTCAATACTGGACCAAATAACTCTTCACACATAGTAACATATCGAGGATCCTTTACGCTTATCACAGTAGGTTCGATATAGTAGCCTTCGGATTTATCAAATCCTCCTCCTACTTCAATTTTGGCGTCTTTAGATTTAGCAGCCTTCATAATATATGAAGTAATTTTATCAAAGGCCTTTTCATCGATTACCGCATTGACAAAGTTTTCGAAGTTTTCTGGATTACCCATCTTAAAAGACTTAACATCTTTTTTCAATCTTGATAAAACTTTAGAGGCCATCGAACGTGGAATATATGCTCTTGAGGCTGCTGAACATTTTTGCCCTTGATATTCAAATGCACCTCGTGCTAAAGCCACAGCAACTTGCTCTGGATCCGCCGAAGGATGAGCAAAGATGTAATCTTTACCACCTGTCTCTCCTACAATCCTAGGGTATGATTTATAATTCGGTAAATTTTGTGCGATGGTTTGCCAAAGCATTCGAAATACACCTGTACTTCCAGTAAAATGCAATCCAGCAAATTCAGGGTGCGAGAAAATAACATCCCCAATTTCTCTTCCACTTCCGTGAACTAAATTTATGACACCAGGAGGTAAGCCTGCTTCTTCAAACACCTCCATGATAATTGCTGCAGAATATATTTGCGTCTCAGCTGCTTTCCAAACAATAGTATTACCAAGCATAGCTGGGCATGAAGATAAGTTTCCGGCTATGGACGTAAAATTAAAAGGAGACAAGGCAAAAATGAATCCTTCTAAAGGTCGATACTCCAAACGATTCCAAACGCCAGCAGGACTTTCGGGTTGACCCATATAAATCTCCGTCATGTACTGTACATTGAATCGAAGAAAATCTGCAAACTCACAAACAGCATCTATTTCTGCTTGGTACGCATTTTTACTTTGACAAAGCATGGTAGCTGCGTTCATTTTTGCACGGTATGGACCTGCTAAAAGATCTGCAGCTTTTAAAAATATGGAAGCTCTATCTTGCCAAGGCATATTTTCCCAATCACTCTTTGCCGCTAATGCTGCATCTATAGCAGCTTTAAAATGAGTCTTATTTCCTTTAGAATAAGTCCCTAAGATATGTTTGTGCTCATGAGGAGGTCTAATTTTAAGTTTTCTGTTTGTGTAGATTTTTTCACCTCCAATGTACATGGGTACATCTACTTTAGATTCTTTGGCTTCCGCCAATGCTTGTTTTAGCTCTAATCTCTCAGGAGATCCTGGAGCATAACTTTTTACAGGTTCGTTTACCGCAATTGGTAATTCGAAAATGGCATTTGACATATATTCTTAGTTTAATCTTTTAATATCTTCAGAAATATTTGTGGGTACAAAGGACGAAACTTCACCTTTACCCTTTATAATCTCTCGTACTATAGTCGAACTGATGTGTGAAAACTCCGGTTTACTTATAAAAAACACGGTTTCAATTTGGTCTCCAATTATAGAATTTAACTGCGAGATCGTTTTTTCATAATCAAAGTCAGAGGCATTTCTTAAACCACGTATTAAATATTTAGCGGATTTCGTTTGACAGAAATTAACAGTTAATCCTTCAAACGAATCAATCTCAACGCTGGGCTCATCATCAAATGTGGACTCTAACCACGACATGCGTTGTTCTAGAGAAAACAGTGTCTTTTTTTGGCTATTGACACCGACTGCTACAATTATTTTATCGAATAACGGAAGTGCACGTTTTACCAAATCTACGTGCCCATTTGTGATAGGATCAAAGGAACCAGGAAACACCGCAATTTTCATAGTGCAAAGTTTCCACAAAGTTAAGCTTCAATGCCTAATCTTCTAATAATTTAAATGAATTAAGAAACAACTCCATATCGTCATTAAGCGCTTTATCTGAAGACGTAAAAACTTGCACTAAATACAATGATTTATCACGATAAATGTAAAACCCTTTATTAACAGTCCCTTCTTCGTTATATCTCATTCTAAATTTTAGCCCGCGTCCTTCTTTAATTGAATAACTCGAACTATAATCAACATTGGCGTTAAGTCTTAGTTTGGACTCTTCAAGACTCGCCAAAAGAAATTCGTCGATGAACTCGGTACTGTCTTGCTCAATTAAGACGTCTGGATATATGGTATGATTTAACATATACACGTTTTTAGCGCCATCCTCTTCCGCAAAGGCGAAATTGTTAATTACAATTTGCCCTAATTCACTTGGAAATTCTTGTGATTTAATCTCTACATCACTTGGCATATAAATAGAGCAACGGCAATTTTCTGGATAATGTGTTTGCCACTCCGTAATAAAACTTAATAGAGCTAGAAGTAAGCTAAAAACGTACATGATATAAATGTATTTTTATACAATAGTAACGTCTTTCGATGTCAAAAAATGCCATATATCTTGTTTTTGTATTCTTAATGTTTCTAAGCTCATGTGAACAGGAGTCGAAACCAGATAATCTTAAATCTCCTGAAGAAATTAAGGGATATGAGGAATATATGGAAGACTATGAAGAACCTCGATATAAATGGGGTTTTATAGATATCGATGGTCAAACGGTCATACAAGCTAAATATGACGCATGTGGGGATTTTCACCAAAGTCTTGCTTCTGTCAATATAAAAGGACTATGGGGTTATATCAATAAGCAAGCTAAGTTGGTTATTCCATGTCAATGGAAAAGAGTAAGTGATTTTAGCTTTGGTAAGGCTGTTGTTCACTCTTTTGATAATTCCTGTAGTGTCATTAACCTCAAGGGCGAAGCACTTTCAAAAAGACTCGCTTTCGACGAAATCTTCATAGATAGTGGAGAGATTTTACGTTATATAAAAGATGGAACATTTGGATTCATGAAAACTAATGGTGACGTCTTATTCGAATCCCAATTTTTAGATGCTCTTCCTTTTACATCGAAATACTTCGTCGTGGAACAACTAGATGGATGGTATCTATTTAATGAGGATTTAAAACCAGTACAAGGCCCATTCCAGCGAATTAAGCAGGATGAAAATTTCTTAAGGATAAAGGCCAATGGTAAATGGCGATATTTCAATTTGGAGACCGAATCCTTTTTAAAAGGAGAATTCTCCTCCGCTTCTTCTTTTAAAGAAAGATTAGCTGTTGTTAGAGAAAATGACGGATTGTTTTTCTTTGACCTCGAGTCAAAAAAGAAGGCTTTAGACTATGATCATGTAGAATACGCTAATGAAGGGAGATGGCTTGTATCTAAAAATGGAAAGGTCGGCATGATCGATAAAGATTTAAACACCCAAGTCCCTATTGAATACGATATGTTATATCATGCGGAAGAAAGTAAAATTGCTTATATGCAAGGAGAGTTGTGGGGATACATGGATATTGATGGCCACATTTTAAAAGAAGCTTTTTCTCCTTTAGTTTGGGGATATAAAAATGGGTTTGCGAGGGTCATAGGACCCAAGGGGGTATACTTCATTGACGAAAGTCAACAAAGAGCTTTTGATCGAAATTTCTTTGAGGTCAGGGATTTTTCGGAAGGATTAGCAAGAGTTGAAATATATCGCTAATCAAATGATCATATTCAAGGGAGTTTTGTTATATCTTTGCGCGAGTCAAAAATTAAGTCATGAATTTCGATTTATTAGTATTAGGATCAGGACCGGGTGGATATCCTGCGGCAATTAGAGCTTCTCAATTAGGTATGACTGTTGGGATCATAGAAAAAGAATCACTTGGAGGTATTTGTCTTAACTGGGGATGTATCCCGACGAAAGCACTTCTTAAAAGTGCACAGGTTTTTGACTATATAAATCATGCTGCCGATTACGGTATCAAAGTAGCTAAGCCTAAAGCCGATTTTAAAGGTATGGTGTCGAGAAGTCGTGATGTGGCTGGAGGTATGAGTAAAGGGGTGCAGTTTTTAATGAAAAAAAATAAAATCACTGTTATTGAGGGTTTTGGGAAGCTATCTCGAGGTAAGAAAATAGTGGTTACGGATAGTAAAGGAAAGAAAACGGAGTACACGGCTAAAAACATCATTATTGCTACTGGTGGTAGAGCACGTGAATTACCAAATCTTCCGATCGATGGTAAAAAAATTATAGGATACAGAGAGGCTATGACCTTACCGACTCAACCAAAGCGTATGGTTGTTGTAGGTGCGGGAGCTATAGGAGTAGAATTTGCATATTTCTATAACGCTATTGGAACCGAAGTTACGGTAGTCGAATACCTTGATCAAGGATTACTTCCAAGAGAAGATAAAGATGTCAGT
>JAHDBE010000124.1:2613-8163 GCA_020630555.1 Saprospiraceae bacterium | reverse complement strand
ACTGTAGATTACATAAGTATTAACCAAGATTATGATGAATTATTCTTGTATAATTTGCAGGGGCAGATAGTGATGAACACTAACAATTATTCTAATGGAACACATTTAAATGTTCGAAAACTGCCAGATGGAATATATTTTGTTGTTGGCCTTAGAAAAGGGCACTTGAACAGAACTTTGGTTTTCAGTAAATTGAGTTATTAATAAAGGCTCATGATTCTTTGTATTATACCATCCTCACTGAAGCTACGGATAGCTTATACAACTCAACCCGAAATATAAAATAAACTATACAGCAAAGTACGATTTCAACTCTGAAATGGTTGCTTCGTTTTTTTCTAAATCTTTAATCACTTTACCATGATCTAATACAACAATGCGCGTACAGACCTCGGCGATGTGGTTAATGTCATGAGAAGAAATTAATATGGTTTTACCATCATTATCCAATTGCTCAATTAATTTTTTTAATCGACTTTGAGTAGAAGGGTCGAGGTTAGCAAATGGTTCGTCAAGAATAATCAATTTAGGGTCGCCAATTAATGCACCTACGATGCCTACTTTTTTCTGATTTCCTTTACTAAGATCACGTATGTATTTTTTTTGCTGCAATACTTCACCTTGGAAAAAATCTTCGAATTGGGCTAAGAAGTTCTTTAAGTCTTGATCATTCCAGTTGTGTAATGAGCTTATAAATCCAAAGTATTCTTCTGGACTCAAAAAGTCGATTAGGAAACTCTCGGATAAAAATGATCCTGTATATTTTTTCCAATCCTCTGATTCATGGACAATAATGCCGTTGGACTCTACGGTGCCTTTTGTAGATTTAATCAAATCTAAAATAAGACTAAATAGAGTTGTCTTTCCGGCACCGTTGTTTCCGACAATTCCCACTATTTCACCTTCTTGAATAGACAGGGTTGGAATGTCTAAAACAAGTTTTTGACCGTATGCCTTTTTTAAATCCTGAATGACTACACTCATTGTTTGAAATTTGAATTGATGGAATATTTTGATTTGAGCATTAACTTGGTTGCTCTATCTAAAAGATAATTTTTTAATAGAATACCGATTAGCCCTACAACACCTATCATTACGATGCCTAAAGTGGGTTGGCCCATAAATTTAAAAGCCAAGTAAATTAGAGTAGGAATAATCATTATCGGAAGAATTATCAGATAATGTGCTGCTCCAAAACCTTCGAAACTAAACATGCCGCCTTTATTTATCTCGATTCGTTTCGAATTGGCGAAAGCCAAAAACATATAGGAGAATATTGTGAATCCAGTATTAAAAAAGACCATGGCAGTAGCCACATAAAATACCTTAGGATATACAAATAGGTAGGGGATACTCAAAAAGTAAAACACAAAATTTGATAAAGCCAGTAAAGTGTATTTAGCCGTGAGGTAATCTTTAAGTTTTATGTTTTGCGCCAAAATAAAATCGAAATGTTCACTATTCCAACTCAGAAGTAATTGGCCGTGATTTAAACTCAACGAACCCGTCAATATTAAGCCTATGAAGATTAACATCCCAGTAGAATCGATCAGACCATTGCCTAAAAATAACAAGGGGTAGAATAAGAACATTATGGACATCATGAAGTAGGCTTTTGGCCTTTTATTTCGCCAAATAAGTTTAGCCTCTAATTGCATAAGACGTCCGAGTTTTGGTCCAAACGCGTTAAAAAAAGCAAACTCTGAACTGCTATATTTCTTTTCTTCTTTTATGCCTTCGTCGAGATATGCGTTTTTTCGTAATATTTGATGACACATAAAATATAGTCCTGCTAGGATGACTAATAAGACAATGACTGTTATCGGGGATTGAAACATCGAGAAAAAGAAGTCCTGAGTAAAATCACTCAGTTTAAAAAAGGCCTTCCAGTCTAAATAAAGTAGGCCCATGATAGCACCTAGAATTCCTCCAGCTAACCAAATATTTTTGCCAAGACTCTTATCTATCCAATACCCAATAAAGTGATTGACAAAAACAATAAGACCCATAATGATGATCCATATCAGCCCTATGTGGGATTGGGCAGTCATGAAATAAAAGGGGACAATAAAAAAGAAAGGTGCTAGATTGAAAAAACTAAAAAGCGAACGAATATTCAAGTAATGGGCCAAACTAGACTTCTTGATGTTTTGGACCATGTAATGTTGTAGATTCAGTGAAGGAAATTTTTGAATCATAAACCGCATGACAATATCCGTTAGGATATAGTATATCATGTATTGGCTGACTACTAGTATAGGATTCTGATCGGGAAAAAAGTCTTCGATGAGTTTGCCGCCAATGAATCCCAAAGCTAAAAGATTAAGCAAAAGATATAATCCAAAAAAACCAAGGATGATATTTTGGATGACACTCTGAGTCCAAATAGAAGACCTTCTGACGGATAGCCAGGCGTGTTGGAATAGTTTAAAAAACATAGACGCAATATAAGATCAATTAAGAGTTATGTTTTGAGAAAATCAGATGAAATGATATTTTTTATTGACCAATGAAATCTACTTTTGATCTTCCATAGCGTTTAAAGAAAAAGACTCTATGAAAAGGCGAAAATTTATTAAATATAGTTTAAGTACAGTTTTAGGGTCGACGATTGTTGCTGGATTTTACACTTGGCAAATTGAACCTTTCTGGTTAGAGTTTGTCTATCGTCAATTGCCGATAAAAAATTTACCGAATAGACTCAAAGGAAAGACACTCATGCAAATTAGTGATGTGCATGTCGGGAACCAGTTTGATTATCAATTCATTATAGAATCTTTTAAGAGAGCTTCAGCGTTAAGTCCAGATATTGTCGTGTATACTGGGGATTATATGAGTTATGAAGGGTCTAATCAATTTAATCAGATGACCGAGGTCTTTAAGAACGCGGTACACGGTCAGCTCGGTACATATGCTATTTTAGGGAATCATGATTATGGATTCGGGTGGAAACAAAATGAGGTTGCTCAACGAGTTTGTCAAATTTTAAACGAGAGTAGAATACAAATTTTAAGAAATGAAATTGCCGATTGTTACGGTCTAGATATTATGGGTCTGGATGATTACTGGGCGATTAATTTTAATCCAGGAGCTGCTTTAGGGCGTTATAAAAAATCGAAAGCTTCCCTTGTACTTTGCCATAATCCGGATGTTTGTGACCTCAATGTATGGGGTAATTATGAAGGTTGGATTTTATCAGGTCATACACATGGTGGACAATGTAAACCACCATTTTTGAAAGCACCTATGTTGCCTGTTAAAAATAAAAATTACGATCAAGGATATATCGCTCTCGGAAACAATAGACACTTATATATAAATCGTGCTCTTGGACATCTTCATCAAGTACGATTTAATGTGAGACCAGAGATTACTGTATTTACCTTGGTTTAGTTTTGTTTGACTTTCGTCAAAAGTTTACTGCGGATATAAACAGGTTTACTTCCATGGACCGTCTGTAGTGACATTGATAAAATGATCGTTTTCTAATCGATAGAGCCCTCCACCACCACCTACCCAAAATCGATTTTGACTGTCTTCAAAAATCACTTGAGGTGCCTTTACTTTCAAGCCCTTGTTTGTTCCATAGTTTGTAAAAGATTTACCATCGTATTTAAAGACGCCATAACCTTCCGCACTAAACCAAATGTTTCCTTTTTTATCTTCATACATCGAACAAACTTCACTCATGGCGATGTCTTTATTAGAGTCGAAATGATGTATAGAACTGTCAGTTAATTTGTTGATGCCCCCAAACCGTGTTCCAAACCACATATCCCCATTCTTGTCTTCAATTATAACGTCTACACTATTGTCTGAAAGCCCGTCTTTTTCGGTGTAATTTGTAAAATCCTTTCCGTTAAATTTAAAAACACCATAGCCATTTGTACTGATCCAGATGTTTTTGTTTGAATCCTCAAGTATCGACCATGATGTGGATTTAGAAATAAAATGGCCTTCCGTTTTTTCATCAAGCGGTAAAACAAACTCATCCCAAAACAATCCGTTAAATACATAAATTCCCGCCGCGGCTCCAGCCCACACTTTATTTTCACTGTCGACCAGAATACTCCAAAAATTCTGATTACCAAAATGGACCATGCTTGGATAGTTTTTGAATGTAAAGGATTTAGAGTCTTCATTATCCCAAAGGCATTGAACAATTCCTTGGTTCGTAGAAAACCAAATGTTTTTATCCTGGTCCTCTGAAATTCCTGTTATTTGCTCGCCATAAAATCTTTCTGGGATAGAATAGTAGTTGACTTTTTCACCATCGTAATGTGCGACTCCAAGCCCATTAGTTCCGAACCATAATCCACCGAATTTGTCTTCGTAAATATTCCTTATGTATTCGGCGATTTGTTTAGAAGAGGCATCCGTTATAGTGTTTTCGATGGAGTTGAGTATAGGGTCTGTTGATTTCGATTGACTATGGCAAGATCTAGCAACAATTATTAATAGAATACACCAAGTACCTTGTTTGATTTTCATGTTTAGAACAGGCTGTTCAGATGAAATTTACGCTATTTTTTGTTGGCCTCCATATATAAGCTGTTTAAACAGCTTTATATATAAATACCAGTTCTTGCTAAATATGTAACTAATAGCCGATCATTTTTTATATATCCCTAATTCTTTAATTATGTAACAGGTTTGTTGAGTCATAGAATCAGGCAGCGTTCTTATCGCTTAGGTACTCCTTTTATTAGATGAGCTAATATGCCTAACGTTAAAAATTACAATTATGAAAAAACAGATCGTCATTACCGCTTTACTTTTAATTAGCTATTCTATTGGATATGCCCAGAGTGATTTTCTTGACTTAAGTTTTTCTGACGATGGTGTGGTACAGTTTGATTTTTATGAGGATAGAGATATTGCGACAGATATTGTGTTAGTTGAAGATTCTAAACTTCTCATCGCAGGGACTATGAAGCTTGATGGACAAAGAGATTTTTTTGTGACAAGACTAAACGGGGATGGAACTATTGACGAAAGTTTCGGAGAAAATGGACATGCCGTATTTGATTTTTTTGGGAAAGATGATATCGTACACGGAATGGAAAAATATCCTGATGGGAGATTTTTAGTGTATGGAACTTCTGTTTTTCAAGGGAATATGGATTTTGCAGCCTTGCGGTGTTTTGAGGATGGGACACTAGATGAGTCATTTGCAGAGGGAGGCTTATTTCGATTCTCGGTTCAAGAGGCGTCAAAAGAGTTTTTGGAAGATTTAAAAATCTTAGAAAATGGTCAAATCCTAATGACTGGTCAAGTTCGTGAGGAGAGTGACAATCAAGATTTTTGTACGTTTCGAGTAAACGACTTAGGTCAACTCGATACGAATTTTGGAGAGGGGGGAGTATTACGTGTTCATATTGTGCATAGCGATTATCCTGCAAAGTTAGCTATTCGTGAGGATGGTTACATTTACCAAACAGGGACAACATGGTATAATATAAATGGTAATTATGGAGATTTTACACTATTGCGATATACACCTGATGGAGAATTTGATTATGATTTTGGAGTCGTACAGATAGACTATGC
>JAHDBE010000124.1:0-2513 GCA_020630555.1 Saprospiraceae bacterium | reverse complement strand
ACACCTTATTTTATTAGAGTGACTAAGGATGGTCAATTAGATGAAAGTTTTGGGAATTCAGGACGCATTTTCTACAGCGATGATAATAAATGGAATTACTCCAATGAAATCCTCATACAACCAGACGGTAAGATTGTTTCGGTCGGCTCGACTAAAAATGATCTTATTGAAAATGACATATTAATCTTGCGATTGTTCCCTGATTTAATTTCAGTAGATACAAAAGAAATAGACGAAGAATTCATCGTATCCAGTTACCCTAATCCAGCAACTAATTTTGTTAGTCTTCAGTTTGGAACTAAACAGAATAGCCAGGTTAAAATTGACATATTGGATTTGTACGGTAGGGTATTAAAGCATTATTCGAAGGAAGATGTTGATATGAAAGAAGATATAATCACGTTAGATATTTCTTCTCTTTCCCTTTCGGGAATGTATATGTTGAAGATTGAAAATGATCTTTCGCAGAGTACTATTCCTATAGTGGTTGAAAAATAATCTTTAAGACTAGCTAAATAGAGACTCTACGGAAATGCATTATATACCAATCCGTAATTTCACTTAAGGGTAGTGAGGCAGCAGCAGCATAGTTTCTTTTTTCTAATGCATTTCGATGATCGGGATCAGTCAGTAATTTTTCGACGGCGTCAGCCATACCTTTGACATCTCCTGGTTCGAAGTATTCGCCCATGTAGCCTTCTTCTTCAACGAGCTCCTTAAGATCACCGATTTTAGGTATGATCGATGCTTTGCCATAACTGCCGGCTTGATGGAGTACGCCAGAACTTCCTGTAGTACTCGTATAGTCAAAGAGCACAGCTGTCGCTTCTCCAAATAAAACTGGGACATCTTCTTCTTCGACATATCCTGTAAAACGAATGTCGGGAATGTGCGCATATTTCTTAGCTACATCGTTTAAGTATCCCTTGACATTTGGGTTGTCCGTACCTGCTATGACTATTTCAATATCGCGACCTATCCGTTTGCGTACTGCGTCAACGGCTTCAATCATCCCTTCTACCTTTTTATATGTACCGAATTTTCCGAAGGTCATTATTCGTAAGTCTTCGACGTCTCTTTTAAACTCCGGCATAGGAGGCAATTCGAAACTTCCATGGGGTACTAGTGCAATGTTTTTCTTCTTATATTTTGGTTCGAGGATGTCGACATATTTTGGAAGTGTTACGGTCACTAAATCAGCAGCCAATACAAAGCGAGTAATGATGTTTCCAAAGAGTCTAAATATCCAGGCGAGTATTGGGTTTTTAGTGATACCTGCTGATTCTAAATCGACGGTTTCCATAATGTTATGGAGAAGGACAACAGAAGGGACGCCTGCCCACTTACATAAAACGGGAGTCAATAAACCAAGAGTGGCGGGGATCTTTCCATCACCAAAGGACAAGAACTGGATATTAAAAAAGGCCACATCAGGCTTTATCTTTTTAAGGACCTTTCTAATTTTTAAAGCATTGGTCCAACTATTAAATTCCCAGGATTCGTGAAAGTGAATTTTTACTTTTGAATCTAAATCAGGAAATTTTTCGCCGGAAGGCAAACGGTCAGAAATAATATGAAGTTCAGTTAATTCGTCTTTATCCTTAAAATGATTTACTAAGTGATACGCATATTCATTGAGAGTACCCTTACTTGGTGGATATGGTGAAATTAAAGCGAGTTTCATATTATGACGTTTTAAGTTGAGGTCTTTGAAAGGCTTGGAATAAAATCATTGAAACTAATAATGTGGCCATTATACTTATTTGTACCAAAATCATCTGTTCAAGTGATTCATGGAATATATAGATACCTATTATTTGAGCAAGTCCAGCAAGTATTGAAAATAGGACAGGTAGGTATTTTTCGAGAGACATATAATAGTATGCAAAAACATTAGCCATAGCAAATAGGCATGTGGCAGAAGCATATTTCCAAAGTAGGGGACTGGCTTCTAAATAAGCAGATCCAAAAAGCAACTGCACGATTAAATCTGGATTGACAAAACATGCCAGTATTACTAGAAATCCGAATCCAGCAGTTATTGAAAACGAAATCCAGAATAAAAACATATGCGGCTTTCCTTGTTTTTCAAGTTGGATGACTTTCGGAAATAATAAGGTCACGATGGTCCATGTGCCAAAGAAAATTACGCGACCAATTAAAGCAATGGCGGCATACAAACCAGCGCGTTCTGCAGTGAAAAAATGTTTAGCTAAAATCACGTCGGAGTTGTTGATCATGATCTGACTCAACTCATAAAGCAATATAATCCGTACAAATATTTTAAGGTTTTCCACTTCCGTAAATGTTTCTGCCTCCTCAGAGGAAACATATTTGGGCTTGACCCAAAGTGCCGCAAGGAATGAAAAGAAAAATCCAATACTTACCGCTTCAGTAGTGCGTTCTGTCCAATAATTTAAAGTGTAATACACAGCTCCAAAAGTGACCAACATTCTTAATAACATTTCGAAAATGTAAGTCAACGCGAGACTTCGAAAGCGATCCGTCCCTTG
>JAHDBE010000123.1:2137-8190 GCA_020630555.1 Saprospiraceae bacterium | reverse complement strand
ACGTAAGTCCACAAGATTAAAGCGACAAGGTCCATCTGCTAAGTGACATTCTAAACGCAACTCATCTCCGACAGAAAGCTCTACGCCAAGTTTTTCTACTCCCTCAATGTTGGAAAAAACAAGCTCGTCTCCAATAATTCTCTGTCCATAATAATAAGAGGATAAAGATTCTTTGCCACGCGACACACTGCCTAATACCTTATGCCGAACTTCATCTGGAGATTTTCGGAAATTATTTTTTAACAGATTAAAATACTTTGATTGCATTTGTTTAGCATCAGAAGTATTAAGTGAAGCCAAAGCAAATGAGTTTTCACCTATCAGTTGGTAAATTTCTTCTGAGTTTAAATTCATAAGAAGCAATTGTTCGTCTGATTGCAGTTTTACCATATCACTTTTAAGAGTGTCTCCAGGAGTAAAAGAGGAAGATTGTCCCGCGAAATCTAGCACCACATAATCCAAATCTTCTTTTGGTTGGCATGCCCAAAGAGTACATGTAATTAAAAGAATTAAAAGATTACGCATCATATTATTTTGAGGTCATTTTAAAATCATATCCATATTTCTTCGACAGATAATATGTACATAGTATGTAAAACATACAGGCATCGAATGACAATGCACTTGCAACCATCCATCGATTAAATTCTAGTTTTAGTCTGAATACATCAAAGCAAATAAAAGCCATATAAGCGATTACTCCGACTGTAATAATCTGCATGATTCTGCAGAAAAAATAAAAAGGTACATTAACTGAGACATACCTTTTTAGGTAAAACAAATTAAACCCAAAAATGAGTAGAAAGACAATAACTCCATTAAGCCAATTAGGAAATTCTTTAATGAAGTTTTTATCTAGTATGTTCTGGATTATGTTTGCGTGAACGACAACTCCGGGTGTTCGTGAAAACATTCCTGGATTTACTTCTTTGTCTATAGGTGTTACAAATTGATCTTCTCCACAAAAATTGTCTCCCCATTTATTCCCTGCATATCCAACCAGCACAATTTTATTTTTAAATAAATCTGTGTTTTCTGGGTCTTCCAAGTGTTCTAACTCAAAATATTTATAATTCTTATAATCACTCTGAAAATTAATTTCTTTTGTGCAGCTAGTTGAGACGTTCTTATTGGCGTAAGCCGCAGCTATGTGTTGGCAAAAGTGATTTCCTGGTTCTTCCGGACTAAATTCCACATATTTAATCCTTCCAGTTTCATCTTGAATCAACTGTGTGCTTCCCATTTTAACATTCGCCAAAGACCCAAAGTTAGGGTGTGTAGTTTCTGGAACTATAGTCAATGGTAAAGTCGATAGCGCACTTATTAAATTCGAATCAATCTTATCTCCATTAAATATTCCGAAAGAGACATCCAATCCTATGACCTTAGGATCCGCCGATTTTATTGACAATAAGGCATCTGAAATTCTTCCACGATCCGCACCACCAATATTGACTAATACGATATCCTGATTTAAAGAGTAATTTTCGTAAAAGCCGGAAAAGTACATATTGGAAATATCCGTTTTAGTCTTTAACTGCGTTAAACCATTTAAAAGGCTGCTATTTACTGTTAGAATCTTAGAGCTAAAAACCAAGACCAGACAAGTCAATAGAGTACTCAGAGCCGCATGAGTAAACCAGATTTTATTTGATGGAAATACCATTATTAAAGAACATTAAATGAGATACCTATAAAATATCCCATTTCATAGGACTCAAACTTTGGGAGTGTTTCCGAAGAACCTTCAAACATATCTCCAACCTGATACCCATCTGATAATCTTTCAATCTTTCCTCCCATTATTCCGGTGGTTAGGATAAATCTTTGTGTTTTTCCGATTATCAAGGTAGGGCCCAAAAAGAAGGTCGCAGATTGTATGCTATTTCCTCCTTGTAAAGGAAATCCTACACCGAAGGACCCTCCAAAATTTATACTCCGATGAGTACTTTTGTAAAAATGAGCAGATGATGATATAATCGGAATGAAAGCGTCTTTCTTATTAGCGACTATTTCATTATCCACTACACGATATTCGAAAAGATCTTCCGAGAATGTACCAAAATTTAATCCCACACCCCCGGTGATTTTCCATGATCCTGATACAGGAACTTTTTGAGTCAAAGACTTTACTGTAAGTCCTGAATTGTAATTATCCTTTTTCTGTACAGCCAATTCTAAAAAAACTTCATCGCCTTCAGCCTGGATTGGTGCAAAACGATGAACAAAAGCATCACCCTGAATTTCTTCATAAACTTGTCTAAGTGAGGCAAGAGATTTAAGATCATTTTGAGGAGTGCTGGTGTAATTTACTTTAATCTCTTTCATCTTTTTAGAATTCTCAGTCATCGTTTTTAAAACTGAATCCACAGAGATAGACAAATCAGAACCTTCAAAAATCTCATTATTTCGGGTTGTACTCGCAAACAATTTGAATCTGGAAATCATAGTATTATACTTAGACTTAGAGCTTTCAAATTTTGTCCGCGCATCATTTAATTTTCCAGAGAAATCAGAATTAAGAACATCATCCGTAATTATATCTTCAGACTTTTCTTTGGCGAAAGCCAGATAAATTTCTTCTTCTATCAGCTCCTTAATTCGAGAGGGACGAATATTTTCATTTGATTTTAGCTTATTTATGTCGTGCATCGCCAGTTCTCGACTTTCATTAGTTAGTAGGACATTTTTAAGATGAGTATAATCTGATTTTAATTCTTCTTCTGCTGTCGATAAATCTGAGAGCATTGATCGATATTCCGATTTCGCTTTTAAATATTCCATACTTTCAGCTCCGCGTGAACCTGATCCCAAATCCAAATCACTCAAAAGAGATCCACCTATCGAAAAATTTCCGAGTAGCGAAGACAAGCCAAAACCAGAGGAGCCACCAAAACTACTTCCATCAAAAGCGGTTTTCATTAGCGAACTCTGATTGTAATCAAGATTTACTGAGTTTAAAGAAGCCTCATAGATATAAGGGTTAAACTCTTTTATGACGACGTGGATATTGTCGTTTTTAGAAACATATGGCTTACTAATTATCTCGCCATTTTTCGTATAAACAATTTCGTTTGTGTAGAAATTGTACTCAATGACAAGGCCATTGGTTTGAGTTTTCCCAATAAAGAATAGACATAGGAAAACTAAAGTTGGAAGTAGTCGTTCTGTTTTCACGCTTTGAGGTTTACATCAATTTAGAAAAAATAAAAATCTTTTCTATGCCATGTTAATGATTATAAGAGCCTCTTAAAATCCCGCGCGCACTAATTTTAAATAAACATTAACAAATAAAACAAAGCAAAAGACGGACCGAAAACAAGAAAACGACGTCTAAATACGCCTTAAAATGCAGGATCGGCACTTGATTTGTATTAGGAATACCAGTAATTTGAAATAAGCAAATCTTAATCCTATGATCATTTTCTCAATAGCCTTGCTACTGGTGATTTGCTACGGCAATCAAATGTTTAGTAAGGTCTAGGGAAAGATTTACTTCCCAGAATCGAACCGGACTTAAAAAAATTAAGTCCGGTTTTTTATTGCACTGAGTTGTACATATTTCTAACCTGATCTTCAGAAAAGGTACCGAATAATCCAGTTTGGAAAATAAATTCGGTGTCACCCTGGACTTTTACGAAACGAAAATCATAATCAACTTCTTCGTCGATCTTTTTTTCATAGATAAAACCAGATTCGTCTTCTTGAATGATTTTAGAAAAATAAGGGTCCGATTTAGTTTCTTCTTTCAATTTAGCGATAACTATTTTAGGGTCTCTTTCTGTAGCGATCCCAGAGAAAATCTGCACAAAGTAATCGTCCCCTGACTTTATACTTACATCTTTCATAACACCTAAATCATCCGACTCCACAATAGATCCCTCTGGTGCACTAACAGATATAGGCATACCATACTTGAGCAAATCCATCGCCGAAGTTTTAGGTTTAGATTCTCCACATGAAGTGAAAATCAAAATAGCTACGAAGTATAAAATCTGGCGCATCTTAATTTTTTGGTAAATATAAAAAAGAAAGCCTGGCACCGCATGGTCCAGGCTTTCTTGTAATGATGGTTAGGAAGCTTAATTATTTTTTTCCATTAGTTTTTTCTGTTTAGGAGCCTCTCTTCTTGATTTCATGGCTCCTCCTTTTTTCTTTGAACTTTTTGTCTTAACCGAACATCCTATAGCTTTTGTAAAAGACGGATCTGGACTATTTCCCGTATCTATTGCTCTAATCGCAGATTCTAAATATTTCTCAGACACCGCAGTCGCATCTCTTGGGCTATCATCTATAGCACCAATGTATCTTACAACCATTTCGTTGTCAACTAGAAATACATGTGGGGTTTTCTTTGCTCCAAATGCATGACCTACTTTTTGACCTTCATCCATTAGGTACGCAAACGGAAAACTTTTTTCCTTAGCACGTACAACCATATTATCGTAACTATCCTCTGGTACAACTTCCGGGTCATTAGGATTTATTGCCACCACTGGATATCCCATGGCTGAGTAGGTATTATGTAGATCAATTAATCGATCCTCATACATCACTGAGAATGGACAATGATTACAGGTAAATACGACAATATATCCTTTAGCATCTTTGTATGAGCCTAAAGAAACAAACTCACCATCTACGTTTTTTAATTTAAAGTCTTCTACTTTATCCCCAACTTCATATCCCCCATGGGTGATGTTCATTGAAATCAATGTTCCAACAAAAAGTAAAACAAAAAATGCGATATTCTTCATAATTGATTGATTTACGCTTTCGCGAATATTTAAGATTTTAGAAATTTCAAAACTGTACTCTCAAGCGCTTCGTAATCTTCAAATTCTCCTTCAGTAAAACTGTAAAATGATTTATTAAAAATTAAAGTCGCTGGAATTGTTCCAGACCAATTGTCATCCACTTTACCAATCCAACTATTCATTTTAGGATCTGATAGAACAAATACCTCAGATTGAATACTTCGCTTTTTAAGAAAAGGTTTCAGTTTCCGATCAACTTTTTTTTCATCATCTAAACTTATAAGAATGACTTTGACTGGTCGATCCGAAAATTTTTGATACAAATCTTCGAAATATGGCAACTCCGCTACACATGGCTTACACCATGTCGCCCAAAAATTTATGACATAAATGGAATCACTAGAGGTCGTAAATTTTGAAGAAATCTGCTCGAAGTTATTATAAACAGGCACATCTTGAGCATGGGATCCAGCACAAAGACTCAGGAAAAATATCAAATTTAGAATACGCTTCACAGTCATGAAACGAGAATTACATGGATTTGTTTCAATTCAGTTTATAATTTAATCCTAGTTCTTTGATCAGATCTACAAATTCGTAATTCGCATTTACTTTTCGACCAGCAATTAAGTCGAGATTTAAATTGTCTTCGATATCCGTTATAATGATTTTAAGGTCATGATCACCTTCAAACTTGGTACTAATTTCATCTATGCTGTTTATGAGACTTTCGTCAATTTTAGCCAGTGGAACTCTAAGTGTAATGGATTTGGTCATAATCTTACTGACTGTATCCAGCATTCGTATCTCTTTAATTTTAAAGAAATATCGATCACCGCTATAGCCCTTTTGATTCATACCTTCTAGATAAAGAACCTCTCCAGTTTTTAGTAAGTCCTTATATCGTTGGTATTCTTCATTATATAAAGAAAACTCCAGTGTACCCGTATAATCCTGCAAAGTAAAACGACCATAAGAAGTTCCTCTTTGCGAGACTCCATGTATCTCATTTGTGACTAGGCCAGCCAACTTAACCGCCACTTCTTTAGTTTGCTCCACTTTATCCAGTGGACAATTGACGTAAGTCTTAATCTCTAATCGATAATCATCGAGAGGGTGACCACTTATGTATATACCAGCAACCTCTTTTTCTCTTTGAAGTTTTTCGATTTTATTCCATTCTTGTACAACTCGGATTTCAGGTTCGGGTAAAATCTCATCTGGATTAGATCCACCAAATAAAGAAGATTGCAGCGACTCTTGTTGAGCTTGAAAAGTATTCCCGTATTTTAAAGC
>JAHDBE010000123.1:0-2037 GCA_020630555.1 Saprospiraceae bacterium | reverse complement strand
TTTGGGCCTAAAACTGTTATGCCCATCCTCTTACATTCTCTTAAAAAGAAATTAATCTTGGAGATGTCATTTTTATTGTGGTTTAACACCGCTGCCATAAATTCAGAGGGATGGTGTGTTTTTAGATATGCCGTTTGAAAGGCCACGAATGCATAACATGTCGAATGCGATTTATTAAATGCATAGGAGGCAAAGGCTTCCCAATCCTTCCATATTTTTTGAACGACCTCCTTAGGGTGATCTCGCTCTAAGCACCCCTCCTCAAATTTTGGGTACATCTCATCAATGAGCTTTCTTTTCTTCTTACCCATGGCCTTACGCAGCATATCTGCCTGACCCTTCGAAAAGCCTGCTAGCTTTTGCGAAAGCAACATCACCTGCTCTTGATATACAGTGATACCGAAAGTTTCTGATAGATACTCCTCCATGTCCGGAAGGTCATACGCGATTTGCTGCTTACCGTGTTTTCTAGCAATAAAATCAGGAATGTACGCCATTGGACCAGGACGATATAAGGCATTCATGGCGATGAGATCTTCAAATCGGTTAGGTTTCAGCTCGATAAGATTTTTCTTCATCCCTACGGACTCATATTGAAAAATTCCAACAGTTTCGCCGCGTTGGAATAATTCATAGGTTTTCGAATCCTCTAAATCTACAGCCTCAATATCTATTTCTATTCCTTTGTTTTCTTTGACCATTTTAACAGCATCCTGAATAATGGACAATGTTTTCAATCCAAGAAAATCCATTTTCAGAAGTCCCGCATCCTCGGCTACGCTATTATCGAATTGACTAACGAGTAAGTCAGAATCCTTAGCGGTAGAGACTGGGACATAATTTGTTATATCATCTGGAGTTATTATGACACCACATGCATGAATTCCCGTGTTTCTGATTGATCCTTCCAAGCGCGAGGCCAATTGGATCATATCTCCAATCTTATCCTTCTTTTCGGCCATCGCTCTAAACTGGTAGGCTTTTTCGACATCATCCTTACTTAAATCTCCTTTTAGCTTAGGATTAATATCCTTGACCTCAAGCACTGATTTTAATGTAGCCTTCAAGTGACTAGGGAATGTTTTCGCCACTTTATCCACTTCAGGAATAGGAATATTCATTACACGACCAACATCTCTTAATGAAGACCTTGCCGCCATTGTACCATAAGTGATAATCTGTGCCACCTGATTTTTACCATATTTATCAATGACATAGTCAATGACTTTGGATCGACCGACATCATCAAAATCTATATCGATATCCGGCATGGAGATCCTCTCGGGATTTAAGAACCTCTCAAATAGCAAATCATATTTAATAGGATCAATATTGGTAATACCCAAACAGTACGCTACCGCAGATCCCGCTGCAGATCCCCTACCAGGTCCTACGGATACTCCCATTTTTCTGGCTGCTGCACATAAATCATAGACGATCAAAAAGTATCCTGGATATCCAGAATTATTAATAACCTGAAGTTCAAAATCCAAGCGCTCTTGGACAATCGCATTTATTTCACCATATCTAGTCTTGGCCCCCTCAAAACTCAGATGTCTTAAGTATTCTTCTTGCGTATTAAAAGGAGGCGGTATTGGAAAAGCAGGTAGCAATACATCTCTAGCCAAATCTAACTCTTCTACCTTATCAATAATGTGATTTGTATTATCAATAGCCTCAGGAACATCTTTAAAAAGATTTGACATCTCTGCCTGAGTCTTAAAATAAAAATCACTGGAGGAGAATTTAAATCTTTTCTCCTCTTCTAATAAAGAGTTTGTATTTACACATAATAAAACATCATGTGGCTGCCAATCTTCCTCCTCTACATAATGCGCATCATTGGTAGCTATGGTTTTTAAATTGTATTTCTTCGCAAAACCTAGGAGAACTTGATTGACATCCTCTTGCGACATACCGGTGTCATCGATTTGCTCTAGACCTCTATGTCGTTGTAATTCAATATAAAAATCATCACCAAAGAGGTCTAACCACCATTTTAGTTTCTCTTCGGCTGCTTCTAAATTTCCGGACAAA
>JAHDBE010000122.1:6527-8260 GCA_020630555.1 Saprospiraceae bacterium | reverse complement strand
CCCATGGAAGAACGCATCACTGTGATGTTATCTATATTATCTTCCGAGATCTCATCTAAAAATCGACTCGGATCATTAAAGCGCATCTGTCCAAATTGATAACGGCTATTAGCATAAGATAAGGTCAAATACTCTTCGGCACGTGTTAACGCCACATAAAATAATCTCCGTTCCTCCTCTATCTGATTCGGATTAGACAAAGACATAAATGACGGAAATAAATTTTCTTCAAGACCAACTACAAACACAGATTTAAACTCCAATCCTTTGGCAGCATGGGCAGACATTAGGGTTACATTATCTGTACCCTCCTCTTCATTATCCTGATCAGTCATTAATGTAATGGTCTGTAAAAACTGAGACAAACTCTTATCTGTACTCTCCTCCCCTTCTTCAAGTTCGTCCTTCTCGACAAATTCCTTGATACTATCTAAAAGTGCGTTTAAGTTTTCAAGTCGACCTTGTCCTTCTGCGGTTGTATCCGATTTTAAAAGATCGATAATCCCGGATCTCCGAGCCACATAAACAGCCACATCATATGCATTCGCATTTAGAGCCTTGGTATGAAATGATTTTATTAGTGATATAAACTCACCGATTTTTTTCTTAGCGCGTGCTTTGATGTCTACTGAAGTGATCACTTCCATCAAGCTCATCTCGTGCTCTTCTCCTATACGAATCAACTGATCTACGGTAGTATTTCCAATACCTCGTCGTGGATAATTTATCACCCGTTTAAAGGCTTCATTATCCTTTGGATTTACGGTTAATCTTAAGTAACCTAATAAATCCTTAATTTCTTTTCGTTGATAAAACGAGAGGCCTCCATAAATCCTATAGGAAATATTATATCGTCTTAAATGCTCTTCAAAAACTCTGGACTGCGCATTGGTTCGATATAAAATGGCGATCTCTTTATTTTGAAGATTGTATCGATTTTTTTGTTCGATGATTGTGTCCGCTACACGTTTTCCTTCCTCTCCATCGGTCATTGTGCGGATCAACTTTATTTTTTGACCGTCATCCTTTTCGGTCCATATTTTTTTATCGATCTGCCGTTTATTGCAGTCAATGACTTGATTGGCTGCGTTAACGATGTAAGAAGTCGACCGGTAATTCTGTTCTAGCTTAAAGGTATTTACATCAGAAAAGTCCGTTTCAAACTGTAAGATATTTTCTATGGTGGCCCCTCTAAAGGAATAGATACTCTGCGCATCATCTCCCACGATACAAATGTTATGATCACTGCCTTCGTAAAAGACTAATTGCTTTAAGATTTCGTATTGCAAGTAATTGGTATCCTGAAACTCATCGACAAGTAAATACCTAAACTGAGATTGGTATTTCAGTTTTACGTTATCTGGATTCTGGTAAAGTAAACGGAACATCTGTAACAACAGATCATCAAAATCCATGGCTCCTGACTGAAGACATTTATTTACATACCTTTCGTAAATGACATGCGTCATAGGTCTACGATTCATACGATCGTATTCCATCAATTCCGCGTTATTTACATAATTTTTAGGCGTAATCAGATTGCTCTTTGCTTTAGAAATTCGACCTAAGATGGCTCCTGGATTATATAACTTTGTGTCGAGATTCAAACTCTTAACGACCTCTTTAATGACACTTTTTGAATCATCCGTATCATAAATGGTAAAGTCATTTGGATACCCAATCCTATGTGCCTCGACCCGTAATATTCGCGCGAAAATAGAGTGAAACGTTCC
>JAHDBE010000122.1:0-6427 GCA_020630555.1 Saprospiraceae bacterium | reverse complement strand
TCTAAGTATGAAAACGATAGGTCTTGCATGTTCGGGCGAAGGTCGTAAAATATGATAGAACTTTAAATATAAACTACAGTTGATTGAGGTATTTTTTAATCATTTCTAAGGTGCTCAAATCTTTATCGTAAATCGAATACCACCCTTGGGGCTCATGGGGTGGATCACCTGTATATTCATCTCCTTGCTTCCACAATCCACCATGTTCTCTAGGCCTTCCTTCTCCTCCCCACGCCCACATATTAATACCACAAAATGGACTGTTTCTATGTGCATATCGTAACAATAATTTGCAAATAGATTCGAAGTAGGCATCTCGACATTTTAATTTTGCCTCTGCTTCACAACTTCCTTTGTCACGCGCCAAGCCAAATTCTTCTAGAACTAAAGGCTTCTTTAATCGATATGCAATATCTAAATGGACATGTATATAATCTTTCGTTTTAGCGATGGCTTTCGCCAATTGAGATTCGCCTAATTTAGGATCATACCATTCCCAATTTTGTGGCCATGTGTGTATAGTGATGTAATCTATATTTTCAAACGCAAAATCGACTCTCGCGTCATTTTTAGTATACTTCGGATAGTTGGTCATGCCCTCACTTCCTAGGGTGATAAGATGATTGGGTGCCAACTGTCTAATTAAACTAGTCGATTCTTTGATCCATTTTAAGTAGTGCTTTCTTTTTAAGGCATATGGCTCGTTGGCCAATTCCCACGACATAATTGTGGGGTCGTTTTTATAGGCCTGTTTTGAGATCGTGTTTGTTCGTGTAAGAATTTTAGTGATGTACTCTTGATAGTATTTTCTTGCCTCTTTCGAGGAATAAAATTTAGAAGTAAACTTCATATACTTATCATAGTCATGGTCGTTTGGATATGGAATACTTTTTCCTGAGGCCCAACTATAATACTGGGCAAATCCTCCCGACCAGTGCCAGCTATTACCAAGACACAATACAGCTGTCATATTTCTTTTAGATAACTCAACTAAGACAAAATCTAATGCCTCTAGATAGCTTTCGCGAATATCGCCCGGTGATTCTTGAATTGAAGGTGAAATACGATAAGGCTCAGTATCTGGTCCTTCTGAGGAAACCATCAAACGAAGATTCTTGATACCGTATTTTTCTAGGGTATCTAACTCTCGGAGTAATCGCGCTCTGTCCCCATGAGATTCATGGGCTAAAAAAACGGCGGACCAAAAATTAAAGCCAATAAATCGATACGGCTTATCGTATCGCGAAAACTGAAGACTATCGACACTGACAAATTCTTGTTGTCCATTCGCCGAAAGGCTAATAGAAAAAACGAATATCAATACAATTAAACGCTTAATCGAAAACAGGTAACACTTACTCGTTTGCCATCTCATCGACTGTGATTTGCCCTCATCTTGCATATGTAATTATTCGTTAACCAAAAATACAAGTTATGGACAGGTCAAATGATTTTATCTACGGCATCTTCTTCTTTTGCCTCCTTAGTCTGATGTCTTGCGGCTCAGAAAATTATTCAGAACAATTAAGCTTAGACCAAGTTCACGAACATTTGGTCAGCGAAGTGCGACTCGGAGATGGTGTTCCGCTGGATCTTAACATCTCAATCCGCTGGAATGTGCGCAAGCCCTCTTTGTTTCTTCAGCAATTTGCCACAACCGACACGTTTAACCAGTTGATTTTAACACCAAGGTTGAGCGAACTCAGCTCTGCAGTCGCCACACAATTTGCAAGCGTTGATTCGGTATTCAGTGCCGATCGAACACACTTTAAACGCGCCATAAAAAATAAACTTCTGGGTGATCTCGGGGAAGAACATGTGGAAATAAAGGAGATTATTTTCTCTAAAATCCACTTTCCTTCGAGTTACACCCAGG
Organism: Saprospiraceae bacterium; assembly: GCA_020630555.1. GTDB lineage: Bacteria > Bacteroidota > Bacteroidia > Chitinophagales > Saprospiraceae > JAHDCZ01. The sequence goes on along the minus strand of JAHDBE010000122.1, from coordinate 4,551 downwards.
CTATGGAAAAACGTGGTTTGATGCAACAAGAAATGGAACGCATCGAAGTCCAAAACCAAGTTGATATCGAAAAGGCCGAGGCCGCCAAAAAGCGAAATGAAGCTGAAGCCAAAGTGCAAATCGCTCAAGCAAAAGCCGATGCCGAGATCCAAAAGATCAAAGCTGAAACCGAGGAAACACGACGTAAGACAGAAATGGCCCTTGCCAAAACGCGCGCAGAAGTTTTAAAACTTGAAGCGGCAGCTAAGGCCGAAGAGCAAAGACTTTTGGCGAAAGCCGATCTGGATAAAAAACGTGATCTCAAAGATTTAGACATTCAGAAAAAACGTGAACTAAATCGCGTCGAACTTGACCGAGTCAAAGCGGCAGACCAAATCGAATTTGACGCACAATTACGTTTTGCACAACTCTGCAGTGAGAACCCGGTGTATGCTTCCTTCTTAGTAAACAAAGAACTCGCATCCAAAGTAGAGATCGCCGTACTACCTACAGGATCTGATCCAAATGTTTTCGGTAGCGTATTAAAAAACACAATGACCACTAAAAACTAGCAACCACATTTTTTAACCATAAAATTTATCACCATGAAAAATCTTATGATCATCCTTTTATGCACCCTTTTTAGCATAACACTTTCTGCCAACCACATAGGCGAACAACCGATTCACAATGTGGTTGCCAAATCAGGACTTACAATGCGCATGCTCCCAGGCACCGAACACGCGGCGATTAAAATCATCCCTTTTGGCGAACAAGTTTTAATCATTGAATCTTCCGAAAATCCTGATCGAATAGACTGGATCGATGGAAACTGGGTATTAGTCGCTCATGATGGAGACACCGGTTATGTTTTCGATGGATTCTTAAGCGAACTAGCGATTCCATTTTATGATTTTGAAGTAAGTCAATTCGGTTTAGACCTAATCTACCCTCTCGAATCTTACGCCGAATATAGATTAGTTGCCGAGGGACAACCAGACACAATTCACCGAGGAGAAGTGGTCAAAGTCATCCACAGATTTGAGGGCGGTGAGAAGTTGGTCAGATCAGATAATGAGGATTATTACAAAGTCCAACTCTACCTAAATGACATTCGAGTTATGGACGCCTATCATCTCGTACAAAATATGCTTCGTGAGAAAAAGGACATAAAGACGTTTCAAAATCAATCGGTCTTTATACAAAACAAGCAAGGCGAGATTGATCATGTAAGAGTAAAACTTGACCACCCTGTGTACATCAAAAAACTGAAGAATGGTCAAGTGCGGATTAGCATTCTATCGTCCGAAAGCGGATGTTGATTTATATGAATGATCTGGGTTAGTGAGTGGGGCCACCGGGAGGTGGCCCTATTATTTTTAGAAATTCCAATTAATAAACGGCAAGCTTCTCTTTTCATTTTTGTTCCACAAACCAATCTGTAAACCTTTCGTTTCTGATGATCTATTAAATAGACCAATTTGAGCACCATTCAAAGCCCCTGCATTATTGCCAACTAACCCTACAGATAATCCATTGGCTTCTCCATTATAATTGTAAAATGGAGATATTGTTATTCCATTAGTGACAACCGAATTACTTCCAGAGAAAGAAAGTTCGATCCCATTCATGAGTGTCGATTCAAAATTAGAAGTTGAAATACATAAGCCATTAATACGTCTTATACACTCGACATTTTCAATTTTTCGCGAATTGATCTTTCGAAAAATACGTGGGGTTTTTCCTTGAAATAAATCGAATGCCGTCATAGCAACCCCTCCGCTCACTACTAATGGACCTAATGGATTTAAATTTAACTCAATCCCATTTGTTCTCGGTTTATAATATTCGATGAATTGAAGATTCTTTGTCACTTTGAACTTTGGAAAAAAATTAAGCATAACACCATTAACATCCTTATTGGAAATTGGATAAATACCAATTGGAGTTGCGGGCTCGGAAGATTGTGCTTTTAGATCAATAGAATTGAATAAGAACAAAAGGCATAGTGTAAAAATTCTCAAGCTAGTTTTAATTCGAAACGTATTCATTGTATTTAACATGGTTTTACTTTTTTGTTCAATACAAAACTAAGTTTCGAAAAATGTCAATTATGTAAAAATAAGTGAACGCCTTAAAATCATAATTTACATTATGTGAAATATGGGTTTTTTAGAATATCCCTAAGTTCGTCTTGATTTGAAATCAAGATGAAGTCTATCCGTAAATAGTCTGAAATTGACATCCATACCCAAAAAAAAAGGCGATCATTTCTGTCCGCCTTTATTCTCCAAAGACCCTTAACTATTAGTTCTCTTCAGAAGTAAAAAACACAACGCTAAAATTTTAACTATAAATAATTAACAAATAGGAAACTTAATAATCTATTCAAGGGTTGTGGGAGATATTTTTTCAATCAACTAGAAAAACGATTTTAAAAAAACTTATTATAAAGAAATCATGAATAGATATTTTTCAGACAGCGAACTGTCTTTTATTCAAGGTAAACTACTTTCCGATCGGGAGAAAACATTGAATCAAATTGATTACTGGGAAAATTTAATCAAGTCCTTTAGTGACAGAGGTAGAAACGAAACGAATGTTTTAAGAGATAGCCAATCCCTCTCGGAAGTTGAAAATTATATGTATCAGCTAAATCGACAAAAGAAACATCTTAGAGATATCATGTCTGCTTTATCAAGAATAAAAAACGACACTTACGGGACTTGTAAAATTACTGGGAAGTTCATTGACAAAAAGAGATTAATGGCTATCCCTACAACAACTAAATCAATTTAAAAATGGCACGAAATATTAGATCAAGAAATAAAACGGTGCCTCTTAATTTTAAATCACTAAAAAAGAAGTACGACGATATACCTTCTCATTTTCTATTTTCTATAGAAGATCCATTAGATTATCAATGCCCATCAATTGATGAGTATATTGAGAAAATACAAAATTGTAAGTCGCTATTAAAGGAAGCTTTTGAAAGCAAAAATGAAGAAACAAAGAACGCAAAGATTCTCAATGCATTCTTCAGCATTCATAATATTGATAATGATCTCGATGAAAAAACCAGAGCCAATTTTATTAAAATTCGAGATTACGCAAGCCAATGGAAAAAGCTAGCAATAGATTGTATCGATAGATCGGGGAATCCTGAAAAGTATGTAAAGATAAACTGGGATTAGTTTAGTTATTATAAATCGACATTTTAGAATTTTCATGGTTATTTATTTCTCTAGGAAGACCGCACAGTTCCGTCGGTCTTCCCTTTTTGTCACAGCTCGTCTTGATTTGAAATCAAGATTAATCTTATCTAAAACCATTTAACTGTCGACATCATCACCCATAAAAAAAGGCGATCATTACTGACCGCCTTTACTCATTGGATATATAACTTAGAATTTAGTTAACTCCTTGAACTAGAAGAGCTACTTCGTTTCGTAAAACTTCAACAAATCCTTTTTCGATGGTGAATGTCGTCTTAGCTCCATTCTCTTCGATTATGCGAATCTCTCCATCTCTTAAAGCCGCAACAATCGCCGCGTGCCCTTTAAGGATTTCAAACTGACCGCTGCTACCAGGTACTTTCACTGATTTAATGGCGCCGTTGAAAATTTCCTTTTCTGGTGTTAGTACAACTAAATTCATCTTATTCGTTTATTTCAGCTAACATTTTCTTACCCGCCTCGATCACATCATCGATAGATCCTTTAAGGTTAAATGCTGCTTCAGGATATTCATCCATTTCTCCGTTAAGGATCATTTTAAACCCTCTAATTGTTTCTTCAATTGGCACAAGCACTCCAGGGATACCTGTAAACTGCTCCGCTACGTGGAAAGGCTGAGATAAGAATCTCTGAACTCTTCGCGCACGGTGTACGACCATTCTATCTTCTTCAGATAATTCTTCCATACCAAGAATCGCGATGATATCAAGAAGCTCGTTATATCTCTGTAGGATATTCTTTACAGACTCTGCCGTATCATAGTGCTCATCTCCAATAATCGCTGGATCAAGAATTCTAGATGTAGAATCTAGAGGATCCACCGCTGGATAAATACCTAGAGAAGCAATCTTACGACTTAATACTGTAGTCGCATCCAAGTGTGCGAAAGTCGTCGCAGGTGCTGGATCCGTTAAATCATCCGCAGGTACATAAACCGCTTGTACAGAGGTAATAGATCCACGCTTAGTAGAGGTAATACGCTCTTGCATAAGTCCCATCTCTGTAGCCAGTGTTGGTTGGTATCCTACCGCTGAAGGCATACGACCAAGAAGTGCCGATACCTCAGAACCCGCCTGAGTAAATCGGAAGATATTATCAATAAAGAATAGGATATCCTTTCCACCATTAGGATCAGAAAGATCTCCATCTCTATAGTATTCTGCTACTGTTAATCCAGAAAGAGCTACTCTTGCTCTCGCACCTGGAGGCTCATTCATCTGACCAAAAACAAGTGTTGCTTTTGAAGATTCAAGTGCTTTAAGATCTACCTTAGACAAATCCCATCCACCTTCTTCCATAGAATGTCTAAAATCATCTCCGTAATTAATTACTGATG
>JAHDBE010000121.1 GCA_020630555.1 Saprospiraceae bacterium | reverse complement strand
TCCTAAGACATCGATGTCCTTATGGTTAAAATGAAATTCATATCCTTTTTCATGAGGTTGAATTTCAGTGCTTAGACTTACCGATTTAACAGAATCCATTAAATCAACAAAAGCGACATCCGCCACCAAGTCATTTTCGAGGGCTCTTAATCTAAGGTTGGAGGGTTTATACTTTTTGCCAGCATAAATAATGCTGTCCATATCTAAGTTAATTTCTCCAGCTGGCCCGTCTGAATTAAACGAGATATAAATATCATGAAAGCGGTTATCACTCCAGTTTGCTCTTTTAATAAATCCTTTTGTAGTCATTAAGTCTGAGGATCCATCATAACTACCTTTTAAGTTTAATCCCTCTATTTTCGATCCTCGTAAATTGGCAAAATCCAACAGGTTTTTAGTTTCCTTTAAGGTCATGGAATACTCGAACTTATTTGTGGAGTTTACAGGCCTAGGAGACTCAAATCCTCGAAAGTGGTAGGGATAATTGGTGTATATAATTCGCTTAGCGTCTTCTGGTAAATCTCTGAGGTTATATTTACCGTCAATCCATAAATCCACAACATCTGATACAACACTTATAGACCTGTTATTCGCATTATCTACTTTAGACTCAACAACAAGTGAATCTACCATATAACTTGTATCACGCGCATTAATTACAAAATCTTTGACGAGGGCATTACCCTTAAAATCAGAGATATCCGTGCCCTCGACATTTATATCCACATTACCTTGAATGACTAAGGGCTCTTTAAAAAGATTCAAAGCATATAAGTCTAACTTTCGAATATCAGATTTAAAATCCATCACTGGTGTGGAATCTCGCAACATGACATTTCCGTCAAATGCTAAATCCATGTTTTCATCTTTGATGTTAAACTTACCTACGAAATTATGATCGTCGAGTTTTCCATCCATGATAAAATCTCGATACGTATAACCGCGAAAATCAAAAGACTCTACGCGGGCATCGAGATCAGCAAAGGCTTTTTCAATGACTAGACTCTTTCCTTCGTTTATTGTGGCTGACGCGTTTACAAAACCAAAATCTTCGTTCGTTGTCCAAGCGCCTAAGTCAAAATCATTTAATTGGAGTTCACCAGAGTATTCCGCCAATTCCTTTCCCTCCTTAATATTCAGGCGCATATCCAGATCAGCGGAACCTAAGTCCGAATTTAAATTACCGAAAGCAACAAAATCATTAAGATATCCATCAAAACGCCCAACGAAGGCCACTTCTCCTAAGCGATAAAAGTTTGCTGTTGGGGTAAAGTCAGGAATTATTCGAGTTAGTTTATCGATGCTTGTTTCAAAACGCTCTACTGTTAAATTAAGAAGAGCATCATCTGGACCCGCTAAATTACGCGAGCTAAAATTACCTTTAAAGTAGACCTCATTTCCAATTCTAATCTTAATACGTCGTCCGGATAAATTTCCGATTCTTCCTCTAAAGCTTCCATCCAGACTAATATCCTTTCCTCGGTTTTTCTCGAAAAATGGATTTCCATTAAGCTCGGGGATAAAGTGTAATAAATCATTTACAGAGATTACCCCATTATCTATTTCAGATTTTAAATAAATTTTGTTTTGGAAATCTCTGAAATCTTCTAGATCTCTGAATTTGAATGACATGAAATTCTGGAGTCGACTTTTAGGAGTCCTTAAATTAAGTCCATCCAAACGTATCTCACGTTTATTAAATAGAAGAGAATCGGCGCTTAAATTTTCTATAGCAAACCCTTTGTTATCCTTAAAAGATAAAGTTTCGAGAGACATATTAACAAAGCGATTATCCGTAAGCTCCACATCATTCGCCTTAAAGTTAAATTCCTCAATTATGAAGTGATTGTAATCGAAGACATCACGCATTTTGGATAATGGATGTCTATTATCCTGTCGTTCAAAAACACCATTTCTTATTTCTATTCGATTGACCTGAAGCAGATCACCCTCTTCTTTTAATTCTGAATTTTCAGCCAAAGTATTTCCTTCAAGGACTAACGAGTCATTTTCAGCGAGAGGGTTACCAAGTGCTTTATTTTGAACCCATCGAATAGTTGGTCTATCTAAAAAGATGTCATTGATAAATTCTAAAGAATCATTTTCTGAAATATCAATATCAATATGCCCTTTATACGCATCTACATAAAGTGCAGAACCAGAATTTCGATTATTATTTTCAAAATGAACATTTTCAAACTCCAATCTTTCGACACTCAACAACCATCCTACTTGATTTTGAGTATTAGCTTTATCGGGATTTGACTTGAGGGCGTTTAAAAGTTGATGCAGGTTACTTACGCTTTCACCCTCTCTGGTTCCAATCTTCACCTTGGCATCTTTAAGTGATATCGTAGAAAGTTTGAGTTCTTTATTAAACAGTGAAAATAAATTTTGGCGTAAGCCTACATTAAAATGCTCGCTGTATACGAGAGTATCACCTCGTCTGTCTTCTACATAGAAATTCTGAATGTCGAGTCCATCGAAAATATTGAGTCTAACTCTGTCAATTTCAACTTTTGTCTCTAATTTTTTAGAGAAATAATTAGCTAATTGATCGACTGTCCAATTTTGAACGAAAGGAATCTGAATTAGGAATGAGCACAGAACTGGAATAAGAAGAATAATGAAGAAAATGCGCACGAGTCTACGACCCCATTTTTTTGGGGCTTCCTTTTCAGGAGAATTTTGTTCGGAGTTCGAAGATTTCAACGCTGTCATCTTATTAAGAACAAAGATACACCACGATTCTTGTAATCTATTTTGATTTTTAACGAATAATTAATCTAGCGGATATAAGGCATTTTTAAGAGAAATCAGTTGTTTGGCCTCCTTAACATCGTGAACCCTTAAAATATTAGCACCTTGAATTAAGCCAAACAAGTTCAAAGCGCTCGTGGAGGAGAGAACTTCTGACGCATCAGTTTCTAGTAATTTATAGATCATGCTTTTTCTAGAAAGACCAATAAGTATGGGGTCATTAAATATTCGATACGAACTTAAATGCCTAAGCATTTCATAATTATTATTTATTGTTTTTCCGAATCCAAATCCTGGATCAATAATAATATCATTTATCCCTCGTTCATTTAGATACCTTTTCGCTTTCGCGAAAAAACCAAGGACATCCATATTTATTTTATTGTAGTTAGGATTGTCTTGCATATTTTGAGGGTCACCTTGCATATGCATTAGTATATAAGGACAACCCGAGAGGGCAACAAGGTCTAAAAAGTCTTCATCATATTTACCGAACGAGATATCATTAACTATATCCACACCAATTTGTAAAGCATTTTTTAAGACGAATCCATTTGTTGTATCCAAAGAAACGAGCACTTCGGGATAAGACTTTCTAATATATTCCAAAGCCGATTTCACACGACGCCATTCTTCTGCTGAATTGACTTTATCCGCATACGGCCGTGTAGATACACCTCCTACGTCAATGATATCTGCACCCTCGGCGACCATTTTATCGACCTGTTTTTCCATCATGTTTTCGAGTGAAAACTCACCACCATCGTAAAACGAATCCGGCGTTACATTCAGGATACCCATGATTAAATGTTGGAAAGAAAATACCTTATTTCTAATTTTCAAGGTGTGTGTGGAATATGTCATAAAGTAGTCCGTTTAGTAATGGAGGACGGCATAGTATTTGTCAACTGACTAATATCTGTTATTTTTGCCAAGGCAAAATTACGGATTACGAATTTTCCATAACCAACCGAAGAAAGTGAGCACACAGCACCACCCTGAAAATAGTTCCGGAGGTATCGTTATTGATGCCCTAATAGCGATCGTCTTATCAGTCGCATTGATCATCTTAGCCAATCATTTTGAAGTTTGGAAACACATTAAAGGAAACGAAAATGTGGTGAGTTCTGAGCAAATCCTAGAGGAACAAGAAATTTGCAAATTCGGTTATGACGTTAGTGGATATTTCTTTACTGACCTTGAATTAAAGGCGGATCAATTTTTAGGTGACCTCCTTTATTATGAAGGCATCAGTTTTGACAAAATTGCAAAGCTAGAAGAAAAGTCCAAGGACATATATAGTGTTAGAAAATTGAAAGCAGGAAAGTATCTCACTTTTGTTCGCCCAGATTCTTGCTCGACTCCCTGTTCCTTTGTTTACCAACCCGACCCATATGGTTATGTTGTTTACAGTTTAGAGGATTCGTTAGATGTTAAATACGTTGAAAAGGAAGTAGTGGCTCACGTAGAAACAGCCTCTGGAACAGTTACTAGTTCGCTGTGGAATGCGATGATCGACAATGGATTACAACCTGCTGTTATAGATATGATGGAAGATGCTCTTTCCTCGGCTGTAGATTTTTACCATGCCCAAAAAGGGGATCGATTCAAACTAGTTTTTGAAAGAAACTACATAGATGGAGAAGCAATTGGTGTTGGCAAATTACTCGGAGCCTATTATGAAAATGATTACGGCCAACACTATGCCGTAAGATATAAATCGGACAATTATGAGGGCTATTTTGATCTAGAAGGTAGAGCAACGAAACGCGCTTTTCTAAGAGCTCCGGTTAAGTTTTCTAGAATCTCATCGAGATATAACAGAAATAGACTACATCCGATTAAAGGAAGACGAATTCCACATCTTGGTACTGATTACGCAGCGCCTTATGGGACACCAATACATGCCGTGGCTAATGGTGTCGTAGAAATTGCAGGTTATGGTAAAGGAAATGGTAAATATGTAAAGCTTAGGCATAACAAAACCTATCAAACTCAATACTTGCATATGCAACGATTTGCTAAAGGGATTCGAAAAGGAACTCGTGTCGGACAAGGTCAAGTCATAGGTTATGTCGGAAGTACTGGACTTGCCACTGGACCTCATGTATGCTTTAGATTCTGGAAGAACGGCAGACAAATTGATCATTTAAGAGAAAATTTCCCACCGGCAAAGCCTATTAAAAAGGATGAACTGGAAGATTATTTCATTAAAAGAGACGAGATGAAATATATGCTTGATGTAATCAATTTTGAGTCAGATCAAGACAAATTGGCTCACGATCCAGACAACTTAAGTTCTTAAGCCTTTTTTATTGTAAATCCAAAAGTAGACCCAACATCGAGTTCACTTTTAACGTGAACATTTCCCCCATGCATGTCTACTAAATGCTTTACAATCGCCAATCCTAGTCCTGAGCCACCTAGTTTTCGGGCACGACTGCTTTCGACTCGGTAAAATCGGTCAAAGAGATGTTTAAGATGTTCTGGGGCGATACCTATACCATTATCCGACACTTCTACCATTATCTTATCACCAATATTATTGGCACTGATTTTAGTTTCACCTCCTTCTTTTCCATACTTAATAGAGTTGACAATAAGGTTAGTTAATACTTGATTTATTGCCTCGGGATCACCATAGGCTTCTTGGTTTGCTTTAATCATATTAACGAGAGAAACTTTTAATTCATCGTCCTCGGATTGAACATTTATATCATCAATAACCTCAGAAACTAATTGATGCAGGTTAAATCGTTCCTCCATCAATTCGACTTTTTCTTCCTCAATTTTATTTATCACCTCAAGATCTTCGACAATATTCTGTAGTCTGTCCACATTAACCAATGCGCGTTGCAGATATTTTTTTAAAACTTTTTCATCATACATGGCCCCCTCTAGAATGGTGTGTAGATATCCTTGGATAGAGAAAATAGGTGTTTTCAATTCATGTGAGACATTGCCAACAAAATCTCTCCGATATTTTTCTAAGGTCTTTAAGTCTGAAATTTCTTTTCTTGTATCTGCCGCCCATAGCTTAACATCCTCATTTACATCCTCAAGAGATTTAGAATCTGTTTGATTTTCATCTTTCGGAGTGGTTCGGATATATTCATAAAGAGATCTCAACCGAAGATTCACAAGTTTTTGAAGTAAAAATCGAGCAAATGAATATGTGAGAATAACGCTAAACAAAACGGACAAGAATAACGGCGGGGTTAAAACATAACTACTTGTCAAAATAAAGTATACGACCATTACGGTAAGCCCAACAAATGCTGAAAGTAATAATGCAACGTAATGTGTAGAAAGAAATCTAAGCAAGATTAGAATTTAAATTTATACCCAACACCTTTCATGGTATGAATATAATCACTCCCTATTTTTTCTCGAAGTTTACGGACATGAACATCTATGGTTCGATCTCCCACAATTACTTCGTTCCCCCAGACTTTATTCAGGATTTCGGCTCGCTTAAAGACTTTTCCGGGTTTAGAACATAGCAAGGCCAACAACTCAAATTCCTTTTTTGCCAAAGGAAATTCCTCTTCTCCTTTAAGAGCTTTGTACTGCTGAAAATCCACAGTAAGATCTCCAAAAACTTTAACCTCATCAGAATCGGATTCCTTAAAATCTTCATGTCTTCTAAGCAAAGCTCTAATACGACTTTTGAGAACATTGGGTTTAATCGGTTTAGTAATGTAGTCATCACCTCCCGAATCAAGTGCAGAAATCTGAGCGAATGATTCATTTCGAGCTGTTAGAAATGCAATCATCATACTCTCTTTTCCGAGCTTATTTTCTTTAATTCTTGCACAAACCTCAATACCATCCATTTCTGGCATCATGATGTCAAGGATCATTAAATCAGGAGCAAAATCATCAATCTTATCCAATGCTTCCTGTCCACTGTTTGCGGTATCTACGACATACTCATCAGATTTTAAATTATAACTTAAAATCTCTAGAATATCTTCCTCATCATCTACCAAAAGTATACGGGGCTTTCTTGACATTAATTTAAGTTTAATTTAAGGCGAAAATATATCTAAGACCTTTATAGTGTATGACCTGCTTATTAAGCATATATTAATTCTTTTCATTTCCCTTCTGTGCTTTTTTAGGATTATAGGTCGTGGATTTCATGTCGTTAATACGCTCTCCTACCTCCTTATAGATTCTGTTGTATTCTTCAGGATAAGATTTTAAATATTGAATAGTACTATCAAATTCCATCTGTGAGATACCGTGAATCTTTCGAATTTGGTCACAATAAAGGTCGTATAGACTATCCCTTTGTTTTCCATTTTCATTTTTTAATACGGCGTCCATAATATGGATATCGACCAACACTTCTTTCAAAACCTTTTCATCAAGTGGAGGATCAAACGTACTTTGGCTACAGCCAAAAGCTAAAATGACACACAGAATTAATGACTTTTTGCCCATGAAAACATTTTAGGGAAATATAAGGTATGCAATTTAGTGTTTGATACATTAACATCATCCCAACTGTTAACGTTCGATTTAAGATGACAAATACCGCAAGTCGGTATATTATCGATATATACTTCAGAGACAAGATTGGCCAAATGTGTTATCCCTGGATTATGACCAAATAAGGCCACAGAACTAATAGACGTATCCAATCCCATTAATTCATCAAAATACACTTCAGCATTTGCATGATATAAATTCTTTGTATCAATAATCTCCTTGTTAAATTCCGTACTAAAAAAATTTGCCGTAGTTAAAGCTCTTTTCGCAGTACTTGAAATAAATAAATCGATATGAGGAAAAATAGATTTGAGCATTTCTGCCATGCGAGGTGCATCTCGAAAACCTCTTTTATTTAGCGGCCTATCATGATCGGGAAGTGAAAAGTCTTCCCAAGAACTCTTAGCATGTCTAATCACGAATAAATCTAATGGCATTCTTCGAAATGTATTTAGCCAAAGATACGTCAAGATATGGCTTAGCGGATTTTTTAGCTTATTTAATTAACGATTTACAGAAAGTGTTAGATTTACACTAAGTATGAAAAACGAACAAGTTAGAGGATTCATTTTTGATCTAGATGGAGTCCTAGTAGATACGGCGAAATACCACTATAGTGCATGGAAAAGACTGGCAAATGTTTTTGGGATTGAATTTTCAGTGGCTGACAATGAATTACTCAAAGGAGTATCCCGAAAACAATCCCTAGACATAATTCTAAACATGGGAAATGTCCATTTAAACGATCATGAAAAAACGAAATATCTTGAAGTCAAAAATCAATGGTATTTAGAATTGATCAGTGATTTAAATAAATCAGAATTATTACCAGGTTCAGAAACTCTTCTAAGAGAATTAAAAGAGAACGATTATTCTATTGCATTGGGGTCTGCTAGTTCGAATGCTAAAACAATTTTAAATGCGATGGATCTTATGATTTATTTTGACACCATCGTAGATGGAACTGTCACAACGAAAAGCAAACCGGATCCCCAGGTATTTAATATCGGT
>JAHDBE010000120.1 GCA_020630555.1 Saprospiraceae bacterium | reverse complement strand
ACCATCATCGCACACTCCATCACCTGGATTAGCATCGGGTGTATCTAGAGTCGAATTAACAGTATACGTCTGTGCATACCCATTCGCCGAAAGGCAAAAGAGAAGAAAAAACAACAAAGTCCTTATAGTAACGATGATGTTAGGGTAACTGCTCATGGTTGTTTTTATTCCATTCATTAAAATCAAAGGACATCATGAAACTTTTCATGCGCCATGTCCTTAGGTTTAAATGGGGGAATCGCTCAAAAATACCAAATTATCATGCATTTTATAGTCATGAACCCCCTTTAACATGAGTCTTTATATGGGGATTTTGTTATCAGTTATTGGGGATTTTTTATGTATATCTGAATTATAAATACAGACCAACGATCGTTAGATTTCTAGCCAATCCACAATATTTTAAGGCATTGGAATCGTTAGATGGAAAATTTTTGACTTATGTGATAACATTTTTACGCGATTACACACATACTGGAAAACAAGTTATTCATCGTAAACAATGCTGTCATGAAAAATTTAAAATTTAAACTCGCCGCCGTACTTCTTGTCGGAATGCTATTCACCTCTTGCGCTAAAAATTGCTCTGGATTTGGATGTTATATTTCGGATGTAGACACCGAAACTTCTTGTAAAGAATTGCCCGAAGGTCCTAGCGTCACTTTCGTCACACCATAAACACACATGCTGCTTTCATTAGTTGAAACGAGGCCTACCGCTATGGGTCTCGTTTTTTATTTTTCTATAATCACGTTGTACAAAGGCTTATCCGAACGCATCGATGATGGTGGCACAAAAGGCGTTTGTGAAGTAGATGTTTTATTCGGTTTGTTATCCACTAAATGCGGAACACGATTGGCTAAAAATTCTTGTAACTCCGACAAATAGATGACCTGATTTTCATCCAAATCCGCCTCCATTGTCGATCCATCTTTTACTTTAACAGATTCATTGGCGAAAGCCTCTTTAATCCCTTTCATAAATGCACTGTTATCCCAAGTGCGGTCCTCATAGGATTGCTCATCCCCTTTGCTAGAAAGTATGAAGGTGAAACTGTTTTCTTTAGAGGACAAACTATAAATCGCCTCCGATAAAGTCGTCGTTTTAAAAGCCATAGGATCTTCATCACCCTCCAAATTCTGAGTTTCTTCGATCGAACTCGTCAGGGCCCCCGACTGACAGGCATCCATGAATATCACTTTCTTACACTTTACTCGTGAAAGCATCTGATACACCTCTTTACTAAAATCAAGAGAAGTCGACTCCGAATAATAATTATCAAAGTCCGAAGCCTGTATTCTAAAATTATCCGTATCAAACTCATTTCTAAATCCATGTCCCGATAAATACACTATCACCACATCATCGGACTTAATTTTTTCCTTATGTAAGAAATCGACACGTATACTCTCAAACAATCGGGACAATTGTAGTTTGTTAGTTTTCTCTTCCGTATTGTGTAAAGTCACATGAACCTTATCAAACAATCGCCCTTCCTGTTTCTCGTATAAGGTGACAAAATCCTCTGCATCTTTCGTCGTAAATTCTAAATCTTCTGCCGGTATCCCAACAGAATACAGATGTAAATCAGCGCGAGGTGGATCATGATTTATCGTTAGCGTTTCTGTATTTACTTCTGCCCCATCCTTTTGGAGTTTAATGCTTACTTGGCTTACGCCAATGGGTATTACCAAAGCATTTTTATAAGTATATCTCACGTCTCCATTATTCGACGGCTTACTATCTAACACTTCATCATCTTCGAAAAAATCCTGACCCGATATGGCAGGTTTACCATTTAACATCACCGTAAAATCCCCAGGCTCAAAATATTGATCAGAGATAAATTTAATCTTTAGCTTAAGGGTACTCTTTTCATGTTTAAATTCTAATCCTGTGTCATCAATGTCTGGGCTCACCCACATGAAATTGGCATTCAAGGTTTTCTCCTTTGAATTTTCTACCACCGCAATTTTTTCTTCGGTTCCCGAAAGATCCTTTTCATCTTCTGCCAGTAAATCCGAGAGATCTAAATTCATTTCGAAATTGCCGATCTCCGTAAAATCCGCTTCAAAACAATTTAAATCTGCTTTAATTTTCGCGGAAGCGTATTTATTATCCAAGTCGAATACATAACTAATCGTCTTTATATCCCCTGGACCAAGAACAAAATTTTCACCGACGGACTCATCGGCAATATTTAATTCCTCACTTAAAATTTTTGCACTGATGGGTTCAGAATTTATAGTACCCATATTAATCACATCGACATCTAGGACATAACTCGTTTCTTCCTTTCTCAAATTATAATCTAATAAATCCACCTCTACAAAGGCCGATTGCTCCGTAGGCAATGTATAAATCTGCTTGTCGTAAGCTGTCTTTTTGTGTTCTCTATCATGCAGTTTAAATTCGAGCTGAACATTTCCCGATTCTATTTCATCTTTCGCTTTGACTGGAATTCTGAATGCACCTTCTTCATCTAAAGCGTTTTTCTTAAAAATAAAACGCTTGGGTATTTGGATATTAGGGTCGTTCGAACTGATATCGACCCACAAGGGGTAAGGACTTTCCATGGCAGCTTCATTAAGAACAACCTTTATATATCCATTATCCGATTTAGAAAATATAGAATTATCATCGTCCACATAATTAATTTCTTCTAGTTTAAATGGCTCGATTCCTTTGGAACCTGACCGAAAGCGTTCGTAATCAATTTGTAAGAGCTGGTGGCGCTTACGAAACGCGCCTTCAAAATATACTGTGACGTATAAATCCCCTGTAGCCGTAACTAAAACGTCGGTTATCCGCTCTTCGAACTTAGTTCCGAAATGCCTAATGTTTCGATTTGTGTTTCTAAGATTATTATTAAGAGGAATAACGGCAGCATCGCTTCGACGTGCATTTCTTTCATGCGAGCGGGTGTAACCAAAGAGCCAAAAGGTACTACGATTCCATCTTAATATACGTTCGGCTCCGTCGTTATAGCGGCCGCCATAATATTTAACTTCCTCGATTTTCTGGTCTTTTACTATCGCCACAAAAGCTTCCTCTCTTTTGCGCCTGACCTCTCCTATCCCTGTTACCATCAAACCTCGATCTTCGTCATAAATGGCATCGCGAGGATCCAATCCTTTTTCTGAACTTATGTCAGACCATAATTTATTTCCCGAGCGATCAAAACCATAAACAACTAATTGTGCGTCTCTTTCTTTTCCTTTAGAACCAACGAATTTCTGTCGGACTTAACATAACTATTTTGTCAAACGACTCTGCCTCTTCTGTTTCTATACGCCATTCTAAATCGCCTTCATCACTAAGTTTGTAGATTACCGCTTTATTATTCTCATGACCGCAGGCCATAATACCGTCGTAAGTACTTAATAGATCCAGTGCCACATCATCCTCTTCTGTACCAAAAACTTTGTACCACATGGGATTTCCTTCTTTGGTAAGCTTCGTGATCCATATGTCGTTTTTACCGACAGAACCTTTCCATGACGAATTAGAATATCCTGCTAGATAATAACCATCATAATGCATGTCCACTGCAAAGGCTTCCTCGTCACCGTTACCGCCAACCATTTTAAGTGCTTCAGTATCTCCTTCTGGATTGAAAGTGAGCATGAGAAAATCTTTCTGTTTTTTCTCACTGGCCCGTAAATAACCAACGGCCACGATGTCTCCATATTCGTTTTCGGCCATCTCGTGGAGATAGTGTTCTTTTAAACGGAGTTTTTTTTGCCATTTAGTCGGGATACGGGTAAACTGCCCTTGAACTGTCGAGAGTAAGAGAATGTTGCATATGGCAGTGAGGATAAAGAACCTTATATTGCGTGTTCTAAATTTCAATCGGCGTAGTTATTCATTTAAACTAACGGTGATAACATTCTACAAGTTCAATACACTAATATATGAATTTGAAAGATTACATGAATGATGAAACCTTAATCAATGGTTTATTAAACGAAGAAAGTATGGCATTCAAGTATGTCTACTCTAAATATAAACCCATGATTATTAAACTTATGCAAGGTTTTAAGTTGTCTAACGATCAGGTAGATGACATATTCCAAGATGGTTTGATAATCTTGATTAAGAACTTGAGAAATGGAAAATTTTCGAGACAAGCCAAAGTGAGTACCTATTTCTACGGAATTTGTCGAAATCTTGTTTTTCAAAAATCTTCCAAGAAGACAGAAACGACATTATCTAGTGATAGCGAATTTTTGTTGGATCAAGTTCAAGAAGAGGTTTCTGAAATGGATGGGCTCATTGAAAAAGAAAATCAGTTTGCTCAACTAGAGTCTGCCATGCAAAAGATTTCCGAAGAATGCCGGAAAATTTTTCAAGGGTTTTATTACCAGAGAAAAAGCATGAACGAACTTGCAGAAGAACTGGGATACACCAGCTCATTCATTCGTGTAAAAAAGAATCGATGTATGAATCATCTTAAAAAATTGGTACATGAATAATCGCGCCATCTACACCGAGGAATTCTTTGAGCAGTATTTACGAAACGAGCTCATCGACCCGCAACGAGAAAGTTTTGAAGAAGCCATGCTTCAAGATGAAACATTAAGGGCTGATTTTGAGTCTTACAAGAAGACTTTTAAAGGCATGGAGTTTTATTTTGAAAATCAATTGCGCCAGAAGATTTCGGAAAGCCTAAGTGATAATACCATTCGCGAAACTGGACAGACAGCGAAAATTCGACGATTCAACCCTTTACAGCTTGGTATCGCTGCTTCTTTGATCCTCTTAGCTGCCGCTGCGTTTTTATTTTTTAAAACAGGAAAAGAATCGGGATTTGAGATTTCTGACAGTGCCTTTGCGAATCTTGTAGAAATGGAAAATAATTTGAATTCGACGCTTGGCTTTGCTGACGATCAAAAAGTGCTATCGGATGCGTATCTCTTTGACCTATCTGAATTATCAGAAACGGAGGTCGAATCAAAACTGTCGATGACACAAGGAGATAGTACCACGATAAACAAATACAACACAAAATTAAATTTTTACAAAAGTCTCATTAATAAGAATTATGACCAGGCCCGAGATCAACTAAACACTATGAAGGATTTAAATGAGGATGGAGAATATATCGATTTTTTAAGTTGTCTTTTGGCTTCCGCCAAAGCAAATGAAGCTCAAGAATGCATGGCGGCTTTTAAAACAAGTTCGAGTCGATCAATTCGTAACGCAGCCAAAAATTTCTAGTCATGATGATGCTAAAATGGACATTGATAATTTTAAGCTTCTGGTCTGGAATGGATGCGGATAAAGCCCGAGTGGAGCGAATCCTCGACTCTCTTTATGAAAGTACAGGTAATTACAATTTTGAAAAACCTGCCGTGAAAATATTGGACAGCGAACGCATGGTCGCCTCATATAACGGCTACGACAATGCCATAAGTGTCGAACGTAAAGTTTTAGAAATATGTGATCGATTTGGCAAAGATGCCGATGCAGCATTGGCTTTTTTAATTGCCCATGAATTAGCTCATAGTTTTCAGATGATCGCGGAGGAAAAAGGATTTGTAAGTGATTTTTTAGCCTTTGACAAACATGAGCACTCTAATAAAATCATTGAGCGTAACGCAGATCTCTTTGGACTATTCAACTGTTATCTCGCGGGGTACCAAGTGGATCACATCTTAACGGATTTATTAGATGCCATTTATGTGGATTATAATTTAAAAGGCAAAACATTATCGAGCTATCCCCCACTTTACGAAAGACAAAAATCGAGTAAACAGGTTCGTGAAAAAATGGACACTTTGGTTCATCTCTACGAGGACGCCGCCCTTCTGGCAACAAGTGGTTTTTATGAGCAATCGGGCATTAATTTAGAGCACATCCTGGAATTTTATCAGGGTCGAGAGATATATAACAATACGGGTGTCAACTTTATTTTGGAGGCTTTAAACATGGGCGTCTCAAACATTGATCCCTTTTTATATCCCGTCGAAATAGATTTAGATTCAAGACTACAAAAGCCCCTCGATGGCCGAGGTTCCAAGGGTTTATCTCCTTATGATAAAATCCGAAGAGAAAATTTGGTCAATCAGGGATTGCGATATTTCACTGAGAGCACTAAAATTGACCCCAGTTATTTAACGGGTCATGTAAACACGATGGTATGCTATATACTACTCGAAGAATATCAAAAAGTACAGGACTATTATCGTGTAGAACGATTGGGTTCTATAAGTAGAGATCAAAACAACGCTTTGGCATTAGATCGTATCCGTATGTGTTTGGCCATTGCGCATGCCAAAACAACATTGCCGGAAGGCATACAAAAAGCAGAACGTCTATTAACTAAAATTATAGAGAATGGGACCAGCGCCTCTGAAATGGCTAAATACAATTTGTCTGTTTTAAAAGATGAAATAGATAATCCTGCGCCTTACAGTTGCGATTGTGGTTCTTTAGAAGTGGCGAAGAAAAACGTCAATCGCACGCTAAAAAAAGATCGAGCAAAACCACTTAAGCTAAAAAGAAGTCTTCACTATGCCTATTCAGATAAAGGACAAAAATATTACAGTCAATATGTAAGTCACGACGGCGCGGTAAGCATTCAGAAAATTGGGATCAAAGGACTCGAATTAGATTGTCAATTAAATACGTCTTCAGGTGTCATTAAATATTGTAAGTCAAGTGATCGATTAATTTTATCGAA
Source organism: Saprospiraceae bacterium (assembly GCA_020630555.1). Lineage (GTDB taxonomy): Bacteria > Bacteroidota > Bacteroidia > Chitinophagales > Saprospiraceae > JAHDCZ01. The sequence goes on along the minus strand of JAHDBE010000120.1, from coordinate 1,734 downwards.
AGACGACGAACTATTTTTAATTGAATTTTAAGAAGTAATAAAGACGAAGACTGTAAGTTATCTTAACCGCTGAGATCTCTGTTGTTTAAGGAGGTTTTCGATGGTCGAATTAAGACTTTGGATAAGTTGGGATTGGGACTTGATGTTTTGCTTGAGTGCGCAAAGCTCCTCTTTGACATCCATTTTTTCTTGAGAGGGGCGAGATAAGAATTTAGACAATCGCATTTTAACACTCCAGACTTCCTTTAGTTCGGCTACTGGAATAGCATAAGGTTCGAAACTTTTATTATCCGAAACACACAGAACCTCGCCTGATTCTTTGATTCGATTTTTAAGTCTTTTGACCACAACTTCATGGGGTGTCACTAAGATATACGCGTCATTATCTTTTATGGCATGATCCCAATGATCGGGCTCTACAAAGGAGCATACTAGTTTATCTCCACTGCGTAAAGTAGGCTCCATGCTATCTCCTTTTATTCCAAAACAACGGTAAGTTCCTTGTTGGAAAATAGGATCAGGAAGGGTGAAGCTTGGAAGGTTTTTCATGAATACGGCATCATGCATGTTGTCTCCATAACCGGCTTGAGCTTCTACATCCACATAACTGATGCATTCATTACCAAAATTATCGGTGACTACTGTGACAATTCCTTGATCTGAATTATCTATTTCGTTATTAAACATCTCCCCTTCTCCGAGGAATACATAATTAAGATTAAAATGAAAGGTTTCTGCGGCCTTTCGGCAAAGTTCGATAGTGACGTCACGTTTTCCGTGAATGATATCGTTTAAACTTTGGGGTAGATAGTCAAGGGATTGAGCAAACTGACGGAACGAGCGAACTTTGTTCTCTTCCTTGAGCCGTTTAAGGCATGTCACGAAACGGGTACTTATGACATTGCTCATGTTTACGATTGGTTTCCGTGATTCAAATATAAATAAATTATATATCAAGAAAAATATAATATGTAATTTCTATTATATTTTTTCCTAATGTGTTCATATTGGCTTTCATAGAAAACCAATTACATATTAAATATAATTTTAATGTGATTTAGTTTCACATTAAAACATTTTAACATATATAACTTTTACTCTTTATTCTGAACTTGGAGGGATAATCTCTGTCTTCTGGCCGAAATAATCTACAAATTGCCTCATGGCATTTGCTAGTTCGGCATTTCGTGTGGCTTTAAAATAGGTATCTGATAAGGCACGGAGAGTTTGGAACATTAGTCGATCCATTTCTACAGTTTGCATTTCTTTTGTCCACAAATCTATTTTGAAGGTATCTTTCGTTTCCTCATCAAAAAAGGACAGAAGCATGGCCTTACATTGACGGGTTTGGGGGCCATTTCCATCGTTGGCTATCCATTCTATTGTTTCTGGGACTTTATTTTCATCTAGTCCGATGTCTATTTTTATTTCTGATTTATGCTTCATGTGCTTTTTCTTATGGATCCTGAATTGAGTTCGTCTTTATGCAAACTCGATGAAGGATATACAAAGATACCTTCTTTCAGGTTTTGAGCGGCTCCTGACATATGTTTTGCTACGAGATCGGCTTCTATAGGTTTTATACGATCTAATCGGCCACCCGTGACTCTGTTCAATACACCACCAATGAGCTTTGCGGCACCGGCTCCAAATTGATTCGGATTTTTTTCACCCAGTAAAGCTGCGGGTCGAAAGATATGTACTGCCCAAAATCCGAGTTTTTTAACGGATTCT
>JAHDBE010000119.1:939-8443 GCA_020630555.1 Saprospiraceae bacterium | reverse complement strand
ATAAAGCTCTCTCTGCAGGCTTAAGCCTATTTAATCATAGCAACATTTCCCAAATGGCTTGATGATGCTCTTATGTGTCTAATTTGTACACCTAATATGCATCGCGTACATCATCATTATCGCCAACCTTATTCAGATTCTAATTACGGTAACATTTTTTCTCTTTGGGACAGGATTTTCGGAACATTTAAACGAGTAAACAACGAACTCTTGGTATACGGCTTGGATACGCATCCTGATAAGGAGGAAGTCACAAATGCATGGGAATTATTAAAGGTGCCATTTAGAAAATACAGGCCACCAGTACAATATGCTTCTGAAGAAAAATTGGAGGCGTAAATGCGCGACCCAATCCATGCGACCAAAAAATGGTTAGAAAAAACTGTCATTAGTCTCAATCTTTGTCCATTTGCCCACAGAGTTCTTGAAGAAGGCAAAATTCGTTTTGTACTTTCTCGAGCAGAAGGCATGTCAGGCATTATTGAAGAGTTTGTCTTAGAGTGCCATCATCTGTTGAAGGATGCTCACAGTTCCACAAGCTTAATAGTCATACCTTACTTAGATAAGGACTTTGAGTACTTTTTGGACGTACTGGAGCATTGCGAAAATTACTTAGAGAAAACACAGATGGACATCCATTTTCAATTAGCCAGTTTTCATCCTAAATATCAATTTGAAGGCACTGAAGAAATGGATCGATCTAATTATACGAATAGATCTCCGCATGCTGTGATTCACATATTATCTGTTCATGAAGTTACTACAGCCATTGAAGCATATCCCGATACGACATTGATTCCTGAGAATAATATTCGAACATTGTCTGCACTTGATGATAAGACATGGAACCAGCACTTTGACTACAAGACGTAATCATGAATTTATTCTTGCTTCTTGCATCTTTACTTTGCTGCGTACTTGGGATTTTACATTCTCTACTCGGGGAGAAATATATTTTTCAATCTGATGAGTTTAAAAAAGGCGGAGACTCTATACGTTTAAAATTCTCACAGATAATTAGAGCAACATGGCATTTGGCAAGTATTTTCGGATGGGTGTTTTCAGTGATTCTATTTTTATTAGCTAATTTTTCGTCTAAAGAAATTGTTGAATGGAGCTCAGCCCTGTATGTAATGGCTACTGGATTATTAATAAGTGCGTTCTTGGTTTCGGGGCTAACTCATGGTAAGCACCCTGGTTGGATTGTTTTAACCATCATATCATTGTTAATATATTGTCATTAACTATGATCGTAGGATTTAATCATCCTATGTGTTCGTGAACACTCGAGGAGCTATTTTGTTACCTTTAACGAACAAAGAGTTTTAGGTGAAAATACAAGCAGCAGCAACCTTACCGACAAAATTTGGAATGTATAAGATTTTGGCTTTTGCCGAATCAGAAACAGACAAAACTCCACATGTGGCCCTGGTGCATGAAGATGTGAATATTGAAGAGGCGGTGACCGTTAGAATACACTCTGAATGTTTAACTGGTGATATCCTTGCTTCACTAAAATGTGATTGTGGAAATCAACTGGCTAAGTCTCTTCAGATCATTAATGAAGATAAGGGCGTTTTAATCTATCTACGACAGGAAGGAAGAGGAATCGGGCTTATCAATAAAATTAGAGCCTACAACCTCCAGGACCAAGGAAGAAATACCATCGATGCTAACCTTGAGTTAGGATTCGAAGAAGACCAAAGACATTATGATGAGGCCATTGAAATATTAAACCTTCTCGGAATAAAAAGAATAAACCTGCTTACAAACAATCCAAATAAAATCGGAGCCCTCGAGAAATCAGATATACAGTTAGTTGAAAGAAAACCCCTTTGGATAGGTGAGCAAAAGTTTAATGAAGAGTATCTTCAGGTGAAGAAAGAACTTATGGGGCACCTTTTCTAAATATGGACATCATTCAACTACGCGAATATTGCTTAAGTAAACCTGGAACAACCGAAAGTTTTCCTTTCGATGAAACAACTTTAGTCTTTAAAGTTATGGGTAAAATGTTTGCCCTCAACGGCATTGATCGTGACCCTCCGCAAGTAAATCTAAAGTGTGATCCAGAATGGGCCATAGAACTAAGAGAAAGTTACGAAGGGATTAATGGCGGGTATCATATGAGTAAGAAGCATTGGAATACCGTCGATTTAGAACTAGACGTCGATGATAAAATGATTCGTGAACTCATCGATCACTCATACATGCTAGTAGTCAAAGGTTTAACAAAAAAACTTCAATCCGAACTTATCGCATTATCCGATGACCGTTGATTATTTAATCGTAGGACAGGGATTATGTGGTTCACTCTTAATTCATGAATTAATTGATAGAGATAAGTCCTTTTGTGTTATTGATCCGAATCCAAGCAACAGTTCGAGTCGTGTTGCCGCAGGTATAATTAACCCCATTACAGGAAGATCCTATGTTAAATCCTGGATGTACGATACCTTACTGGAGTTCCTTTTAGAGAGATATCAACAAATTAGTCAGCGGATTGGTAAAGAAATTCTAACACAAAGATCCATAGTAAGAACACTCGAAGATGTAAAATCAGAAAATAATTGGCATTCCAGATCTGGAGATGAAAATTATACAGAATTTATGGATCACTTTGAAATAAGTAAAGCACAGGAATCCTTATTCGAAAAATCTCTGGCCTACGGTTTAATTAAAAAAGCATTTCAATTAAACCTAAATAGTCTTTTGGATGGTACCAGAGCGATTCTCCAGGACGATCAAATCATCTCCGAGTATTTTGAGTATGAAAAGCTTCGAATAAAATCCGATCACCTTGATTACAAAAACCTTCGCGCAGGTAAAGTCATTTATTGCGAAGGATCTCAAATATTAAATAATCCTTGGTTTAATTCTTTGGACTTTCGTCCTTCGAAAGGAGAAATCCTTCTGGTAAGAATACCAAAGTTTGATTTCCCTCATCAACTCAGACATCAATTCTTTATTGCCCACTATAGGGACGACTTATATTGGATTGGTGCATCTTATATAAATAACTTCAAACACCTTAAAAATACACCATCAGAATACTTTAAGTTGACTGATTGGTTGGATGATTATTTACAGTGTGATTACGAAGTAGTACAACACCTTTCAGGAGTCAGGCCTGCAACGAAGCATCGTCGACCAATGATAGGACAACATCCGGAATACTCGCAGATGTTTGTATTAAATGGGATGGGAGCGAAGGGTAGTTCGTTAGCACCTTATTGGACCCGACAATTGGTTTTGTCTTTAGAAGAAGGACAAAAGCTTGGTGATGAGGTTAAATTAGTTTTTCAATCTCATTAATCCGGGAATGAATTTTCATTCTTTCCTGTTATTTTTCTCGTAGAATTATGCAATTAGCAATTAATCGTCATCCTACAGGAAATGACGATTAAAAAATTACGTATGAGAAATTCATTTATAGGTGGTATTGGCCTGATGTGCCTTGTTTTTTTTACTCTCGGATTTAATATGACAGAACAAAACGAAAAAGACTTTGAAAAACTGTGGAGAACAGTTCATAAGTACGAAAATGAAAGAAAGCCAAAGTCTGCTGTCTCTGTTCTTGAAACTATTTTGGCGAAAGCCCGGGAAGAGAAGAATAATGCTCAACTCCTAAAGTCGCTCATTTATTTCAACAAACTTCAAAGTCAATTAGAGGAAGATGGTTTCTCTAATTCGATTGGTCGTTTTGAAGCTGAAATACAGAATTCAGATTCTCCGCTTAAAGAAATCATTCATTCTTTGGCTGGTCAAATGTACGCGCGATATGCCGAGCAAAACACCTATAGATTTCAAAACCGTACAGATCTCCTTAATGACGAAACAGACGATATACGAACGTGGAGTTTGAAAAAGATATATCGAAAATCGAATGATCATTATTTACGATCAGTAGAGAATAAAGCATTGACGAAAGTCAAGACAAAAGAGTATACACTTGTATTAGAAGAACTTGATAAATACTCTGAGAAGTATTGCCCGAATATGTATTTATTTTTAAGCATGAGGGCCATTGAGCATTTTCAACGACCCAATTCCATGAGCTCAGAGGGCCTCGATTTGTTAGCCTTAAACGATCCTAAGGTCTTTTCGGATGTAAAATCTTTTAATTCTTTGACTTTTACTGAATCATCCCCTTCGCGTTTATTAAAAGCAACGCGACTCTTTCAGGATCTATTAAGCTATTTAAGTAAGACGGATGAAAAGGATGCCCTAGCGTATGTGGATGTTCAGCGTCTTCAGTTTATGCATCAACATGCTTTGGTAGAAGCAAAAGATGATGTGTTTTCAAAGGCTTTATTGGATGCAAGTAAAAGCTATGAATCCTCAGAAGTGTATAGTTATATCATGTCTCTTTTAGCTGGTCAAAATATGCCGAGTTATACAGCGAATGGTTATAAAGAAGATGCCAAATCTCGTGTGCTCTCTGCTTTGAGTTACGCTACGAAGGGATATGAAAAGTATCCTAAAAGTATGGGGGCTTCCATATGTGCCGGTATAATGCGAGATATAAATTCTAAGAGTATTCGTGTCGAAGCCGAGCAAGTTCAAATTCCCAATAAAGAATTCTTGGTTTCCCTTGAACATAAAAATACAGAAGAACTACATTTTAGAATCATTGCTAATACGCATCAAGAAATTGAAGAGAGAAATCAAATGGAATGGACAAAACGGTTTAAGTCCATGGCCGGTCAGGCTCCTTTGAAGGAGTGGTCGGTAAACAATCTGAATCAAAATGATCTTCTTTACCATCGTTCCGAAATCATTGTTGATGGCTTGTCTCCGGGGATTTATACTTTATTAGTCGCTACAGACTCTGATTTCAAAGATGAAAAAAGAAAAGCCGTTCACTATTTGGATTTTCATGTATCTAATTTGGTTACGACTTTCGTCAATGGTTTAAATGATCCCCAATTATTTGTGTTAAATCGAAGTACGGGCAAACCAATTGATGGTGCACGTGTGAAATTTTTCGAACGCTACTACGATCAAAGTACGCGAAGGAATAAGGCCAAAGAAATTGCAGAATTGAATACTGATAAAATGGGTTCAGTCAATGTGCCCATGAGTAAGAAAAGGAGTATTTACCCGGTCGTAATAACAGGAAATGATAAGCTTGACTTACGTCAATATATCTACGCCTATAAAAATGGTAAAAGCAGATCTTACAAATCCTCATTTATCTATACCGACAGAAGTATATATCGCCCTGGACAAACAGTTCACTTCAAAGTGCTGCATACAGAGATGAGTGAAATTCGAAAGCCTTCATTACTCAAAAATGAAACCATTCAGATTTCACTCTTAGATGTCAATAATCAAGAAGTCGAAAATTTACGTTTAACTACTAATGACTATGGAAGTGCTCATGGAAGTTTTGTATTGCCAAACTCAGGTCTAAATGGACAGATGAGATTCCAGATACAAGGCTCAAGTCCAGTAGGGAATAGAACTATTCGAGTGGAAGATTATAAAAGGCCCAAATTTAAAGTTGAAATAGATAAATATGAGGATTCTCCTTTATTAGGAGATGAAATTGTAGTAACGGGAAGTTCTAAAACTTTTACTGGAGCTGCATTAAGTGGTGCAAAGATTAAATATACTGTAACGCGGACTCCGCGCTACGTAAATCCTTATTATCCTTGGATGAGACGTTATTATTATCCGTCTAGTCCAGCTGTGATTGAATTTGGAGAATCCACCATCAAGGACGATGGTACATTCGAAGTGGCCTTCACGGCTCAACCTGATTTGACTGTCCCAAAATCAGCTACAATTAGATTTAATTATCAAGTGGAAATCCAAGTCACCGATCTCAACGGAGAATCTCAATCTAGCTCAGAATTTATAACAGTGGGGTATACAGCTTTTGAGCATTCTCTTGAAATCCAAGAGCTGTATCGGGTTGGAGATCTTGATTCGATTAAAATGAGCACAGTTAACCATTCTGGAAATATAGTGAACGGAATTATTGAGTATGAATTACAAAAACTTAATGAACCACAAAATCCTTACGTGGATAGGTTGTGGGCTCTCCCAGATGTGCAACTTATTTCGAAAGAAGAATTCGTAGCTAAATTTCCTCATTTTAGTTACAAGAATGAGCACTTACGTTCTAACTGGACAATAGATAAAATAGTACAGAGGTCGACTATTAGTTCAGAGGATGCTGTTGATTTTAATTCTGTTTTAGATGAAGGCTCATATAAGTTAGTCCTCAAGTCAAACACAGAGGCTAAATATCCTGTCATTACGGAAAGATATTTTACCGTTATATCCGATGATCGTAGTAGTAATTCAGATATATGTTTTACGCATTTTGATTCCAATAAATTAGAACCGGGCGAAGTCACGTCTTTATTATGGTCAACTAGTCAAGAGAATCTGTTTGTGTTCCATGTCACATCAAAGCAAGGAAGTGGTGGAAAGGTAAACTTGACTAAAGTCAATAATCGAGCAGAATATCCAATCCGAATAAATGAAGAAGATCGTGGTGGTTTGCATGTGACCAGTTTTTACTTTTTTCAAAACCGGTTTTTTAACCAGACCCATTCTTATCTGGTGCCATGGTCAAATAAAGAGCTTAATCTAAGTCTTAGTACATTCCGATCTGAACTAGAGCCTGGATCTAAGGAAAAATGGCATTTGAAAATTTCGGGACTCCAAAAAGACAAAGTACATGCGGAGATTCTTAGTTCTATGTATGATGCCTCATTAGATCAGTTTACTGCGCATAATTGGAGTCGAAATTACTTCCCAAGTTACTCAAATACGATTGGTGTAGCAGCTCAAGGCATTCGCACTATAAACGGTGTGATAAAGGATAACGATTGGGGTCAAGCTGGACCTTTCATTCAAAATGAATCGTGGACTTGGCCTAGAATGAACTGGTTTGGATTTCCATTTTATATGCGATCCCATGGTATACATATTCGAGGATCAAGGAAGGAACGTAATGAAATGTTTTTAGATGGGGTCAGACCAATGGCGGCTGAGGAATCTATGGAGATGGATGCTGTTGAAGTATCTGCCAAGTCCTTGCCAACCAGAGATGTTAGCGCCTTAGCCTCAACAACAGCAGGCATAAAATCTGAATCGTCAAATGATGATTCAATCGACAAATCAAATAAAACGACAGAACTTCAAGTTCGAGAAAATCTTAATGAAACAGTTTTCTTCTTTCCGGATTTAAAAACAGACTCAGAAGGAAATGTAATTGTTGAGTTTACAATGAATGAGGCTTTAACAAAGTGGAAATGGTTCAATTTAGCCCATACGCAAGATTTAGAATTTGGCTTCTCAGAAAGTGAAATCATAACAAAGAAAGATTTAATGGTCTTCCCTAATATGCCAAGATTTGTAAGAGAGGGTGACCGTATTTATTTAAGTGCAAAGATTACAAATGCATCAGCCCGGTCTTTGGATGGTCTAGCAGAGATTAAAATTGAAGATGCGATCCAAAATCACCATAAGCAGAGGAATGCCTGTC
>JAHDBE010000119.1:0-929 GCA_020630555.1 Saprospiraceae bacterium | reverse complement strand
ATTAAAATTGAAGATGCGACCACGGAAAAAGATTTCTCCCAATTGCTAAGAGAGCCTTCCTCAAAAAGTTTTTCAGTTGATTCGGGACTCTCAACAAATGTATCATGGGAACTGGGAATACCTGAAGATTTTAAGAATCTGTTGTCTGTAACTATAATAGCGCGAAACGATAATTTTAGTGATGGAGAACTTAATATCTTGCCAGTTTTAACTAACAGGAAACTAGTTACTGAAAGTCTCCCTCTACATGTAAAAGCCAAAGAGAAAAAGAATTTTAAATTCTCCAGCCTTCTAAATAGTAACGGATCTAAAACCCTTGATCACCATCAACTGACTTTAGAATTTACTTCTAATCCTGCATGGTATGCCGTGCAAGCATTGCCATATATGATGGAGTATCCGCATGAGTGCACCGAACAATTAATAAACCGAATTTTTGCTAATACATTGGCTAAACACATTGTAGACAAAAAGCCAAAGATTAAATCCGTGTTTGAAGCCTGGAAAGGAAATAACTCAGAGGCTTTATTGAGTAATCTTTCAAAAAACGAGGCTTTGAAGGAGGCCTTAATTGAAGAAACACCTTGGGTGCAAGATGCACTTTCCGAAGAGGAACAAAAACGAAACATTGCCCTTTTATTTGACTTTAACAAAATGGCTAATGAGAAAGCAAAGGCTCTAGAAAAATTAAAAAACAGAATGCTGAGTAACGGTGGATTTCCATGGTTTGCGGGACGTGACAATCCATTTATCACACAGTATGTCATTGAAAATTTAGGACACCTAGATAAATTAGGAGCCTTAGATTTGAAGACAGAACCTGTACTGACTGAATTACTTACAGCCGCCATTAGATATTCGGATTTAAGATTGAAAGAGCGATATGAAGATTTACAGCGAAGAGCTAGAAACCATGGGTTAGATATGTC
>JAHDBE010000118.1 GCA_020630555.1 Saprospiraceae bacterium | reverse complement strand
GTGTATAATTTGGCTGTTGCATCTGAATTTGGATCAGGTAAATCACTTATGATAACATCATATAATTCATCGTTTACACTTAAAAAGTTAAACGCGTCATCAATGATCATTCTAACTTTTGGATTTAAAGGGGCCCCTCTGTTTAGTTGTAATAGATCAGGATTATGCATGGCTAAATGAAAGATCATACTATCTAAATCAACCACATCAATTTTTTGGATCTGAGTATGTTTCAAGACTTCTCTTACCGCAAGATTTTCACCTCCACCTAATATTAATACTTTCTTTGCATCAACGTGCGATAAAAGGGGAGTATGAACAAGACTCTCGTGATACCTATGCTCATCTTTAGAACTAAATTGTATGACTCGATTTAAGAACAGACGAATATCATCTTTCTTTTTAGTCATAACAATATGCTGGTATGGTGTCTGAACTCTCATAGAGATGGGGGCCTTATAAATTTTTTCCTCCCAAATTTTGAGCAATTGTGATCCTCTTATTGTTAAGAAAAATAAACACACTAACATAATTAGACCTCCAACTCTAATTACGAGTTTCGATTTTCTTTTTTCCAAATATGAAGTCATTAATAGTCCAAGGAATATATTGATGGCCCCAAAGAGAAGGGAGGAATAAAACAAGCCGATAAAAGGCAATAGAATAAATGGAAACAACAAAGTAGCTACAAGCCCTCCAATATAGTCAAGTGATAAAATATTGGAGAGACTGTCTTTAAAATCAATATCCTTCACAGCGAATGTCAAGAGAGGCACTTCCAAGCCCGTTAGAAAGCCAATAATGAATATATATAACCATGTCATCCATTGCATTTGCGATAAGCTGACTTTTATAAACATGAAATACATGAAAGGAATAGATAGGCCTCCAATAAGACCAAGCAGGAATTCGATTCTAATAAAACTCTCTAACGGGGGTCTTTTATGGAATTTTGATACGAAAGCACCAATACCCATGGAACATAAATAAATACCAATGGTCAAAGAAAATTGCTTTACACTATCTCCTAGAAAATAGGTCGCCGCGGTACTAATGAGAAGTTCATAGATTATCGAACATAGTCCAGCGATAAACACCGCGATTGATATGGCTAGGTTTTTCTTCATCTACTAAATCTTTATTACATTTATAGCTCAAGATCTTTAATCAACACAAAATAGATATGAAAAGTACACTTAAGTTGCTAAAGTATTCTTTTATCATGAGCTTATGCCTATTTGGTATGTGCGTTGTTCAATCCTGTGGAGATTCTTACGACGGTAGCCCTCGTTTTAAAGACGCGGATGAAGTTGAAATCCGTGAAAGTACGACGGGTGTAATCAGTGAAATCGAAGAGGTAGAACCCGGTGACAACTACAAAGTGTTGAATGAAGAGATGATTGATGACAAAACGGCTTCCATGGCCATTGTTCACAATTTAGACCAAACCATAGATACTTTGACTTTTGAAAAGTTAACAAGTAGTGATTTTGGGTCAACACGCTCTGGTTTAAGAACATTTATGTTAGGTACACTTGCTGCAACGTATATGACTCGTGGCATGGGATATTCTTCCTTGAATAAAGGGAATTATAAAAACCAGGATGCATTTAATAAGTCTAAAGGTATTCGACAGAATATGATGGCTTCAGCTACGTCTCGCAAAGTTTCTGTACCAGGAAGAGGATCAAAAGGATATGGAGGAAAGAAATCGTTCCGTTCCTTTGGAGGATGATCGCTTCTTAGATGCGAAAATTCCGAAAAAGAAAAAATTACATCATAGTTTACATTGGTTTTACGATGAAGAGTACTTCACCGATGAGATACTTGTTGTAACTAAACAGGAAGTTCAGAAGTACAAAGAAATTACAGAGCATGTGTTTAATCTTTTTGTAGAAACACTTGATGAGCTTGTAAAAACTAAAGATTTTGACTTTCTAAATCTTCCCGAAAAACTGGTTGATTTAATTGTTTACTCGTGGGAGAACAAAAACCGACATCCTTTCTTTTATGGACGGTTTGATGTCAACGGGATTTTAAATAAAGTCCCTGGGAAAGTAATAGAATTTAACGCAGACACATGCAGTACAGTCCCCGAGACTTTAGTCTGGCAACCTCATCAGTTATTTAATTCCAAACACACAAATTATACCCAATTCAATGATCTAGAAGATCACATGGTTCGGTTTTTTGAGAAGCACAAGGAGTTTAATGGTCCGCACAGGCATATGATTCTAGGGAGCTCGTTGGGTTATGAGGAGGATAGAGCCAACTCCAATGTGATTTTAGATTTGGCCTTTGATGCGAATTGGTCGACTTTCTATGCGGACTTACCCGAAGTTGTTTTTGATCGGTCGAATGGAATTTATATTGAAAGATTAAAAGAGTTTTACAAAGCGGATTTCTTTTTTAAATTTTTTCCTTGGGATTGGATTTTCTTTGATGAACCTGAACTGGGAGATGATCTGCACCACATCATTACCCATGATCTTTGTACAGTGCTGAATCCAGCGTATACACATGTCTGGCAGAATAAATTATTTTTAGCACGTCTCACCGAACGTTATCCAAATGATTTGCATTTGGCTAAAACCTATTTTGATGAAACTCCATTGGCGAAAGCCGGATATGCTAGAAAGCCAATCCTTGGTCGAATAGGGGAGAATATTAAACTCGTATCTTCTACTGGTGACACAGTGGCTAAGAGTAAGGGCGATTATGGAGATCAGGATAAAGTATATCAAGAACTAATATCTAATCCCGTTGATGATGAAAATTATCATTATCAAGCGGGTGTATTCGTCACTGATGAAGGGGCAGCCGCACTAAATTTTAGAACAGCAGAATTAGAAATTATTACCGACGACTGCGAATTTATGACGCATTGTTACATGGGATAATTAAAGTCCTCTTTCCAGAAATTGTGTCTCAATTTTCAGGCTTTCGCCAAAATGACTCTGTACGATTTTATCAAATACTTCGATCGACTCAATTTTCATGCAAGAGAATAGGTCGATGGCCAAATAATTTTCCTCAGGCCAGCTGTGTACACTTAAGTGACTTTCTGCTAAAAGAATGACGCAAGTAGCACCGTGAGGTGAAAATTGATTGCCTGATTCTCCTACTACTGTTAAATTAAGTGAGCTTACTAGATCATTGGCAAAAGCCTTTAAAGAAGACAACTTTGATATCGAATCTGACGGGCACCCTGATAAGTCCCAGATGTAGTGATATCCGAGTGATTTGGTTTTCGGTAGCATGTAAAAAACTTATTCTCCTTCGGCAGCTGCAGCTTGAGAAATTAGACCAATAAACTCATATGGATCCATGAGTTTGATTAAAGCTGGGCGATCGCCTGCTTCAATTTCGATCATTTCTGGCAAGTTTTCTCGTGGCCCGTAGTCCCAAGAAATTTTGTTTACAACTTGATCAACCACATCATAATTTCCTTCAAGTTCCATTCCCAAGTATGTGACCTTCTTTTTTGAAATGGGGCCGCCAAGTGCGAGCATTGGATTATCTCCATAAATCTCTTCATACTTTAAGTACTGAGATTGCGTAGGATTAACCATATACATCTTCTCAGTAAAATTAAATGTAACTAAACTATCCGTAGGTAATTTGATAGTGTGATCCCCTTTACCCATTTCTACCCATACCACTTCTTTAGGAGGTACTTCGACTTCTAGAGAATCTACCATCAATACAACAGCTGTACTCGTAGGATTGTCAATGGCTAAATCAACTAAACTAGGTCCGCAAGAGCTGATTAAAACTACAGATAACAATAGGGCAAAGAGATTTTTCATTTTGTTAAGTTGTTTAAATAAAGATACTCTTTATCGATGGTTTTCAAAGAGATTTAGAACGAAAATGAACTATCACGCGTAGTCGATTTTCTTTTGTAAAATTATCGAGCTTTATATAAAATATACTGGACACCGTAGCTTTCAAATCGTTTTAAAACCTCTAGTGAATTAAAATGATCAAGCTGTTTGTCACTATAGTCGTTGTGAATGTTAGACCATAATATAAACTGACAATCTTTACAGGGAAAGCTTTTAAATGGATTTGTTTTGTTGTCTTTTGGGTTGTAAAATTTACTTTCCGAGACATCGGGAAAAACACTTGACACACTAGATAGAGCAATGTTTTCTTTTTCTAAATAATGTATAACCTGACTTCTCAAATTGTAATAAGGAAGGTGTGCCAAACTAGAGTCCCATCCTTGGGCAATTTTGTCCGGATAAATCCAAAAATTTCCGGAGAGCATAAGGCATATGATGCATACATAAAATCCATGTTTAAGCTTTATACCATCAATACATTCCTCGATAATCAAAATACATATAACTAGTAAAACTAGAATAATAGGTAGAAGGTATCTATGAGCGGTTAATTGCTGAAACAAAACCAAATTCGGAATAATGCAAATTGTTAGACATGCTAATAATATAAGCCAAGGTTTCGTTTTTTTAACGACTTCCGTCAAAGAATTGCGGCGCCAAACCACAAGCGTAAAAACCAAAACAAAAACGAATATTCTTGAGAAATCTAAAATCCTCCAAATTACTAATCCGAGATTGTACATAAAACCGTTGATTCCTACTGATTGAAAACTATCAGACCAAGGAGAGTTGCCATGAAAAGCAATCCATCCTTTATTTTGCCAGTGGTAGGTATTAAAAATTATAAAGATGCCTAAAGCTGGAAGCCATTGAGCCCAATTTGAAAAAATCGAATTAATAAAAAGGGTAGGTTTTTTAACACGTATCAGACTTTGCCAAAGAAGCAATGCGGCACATACCATCATACCTCTCATGCTTGTGCAAACAAGTCCACTATATGATAACGCAATTAAATAATGCCTTTCTGCCTTTATCGAATTTATCCCAAGAAGAAAAAAGAAAATTAATAAGATGTCAGGAGAGACTAGTGTCGATTGGGCGAGTAAGGTGGGGTCCAGCAAAAGGACTAAAACCGCTAAAAAAGAAATTTTTAAATAGTGCTTTTTTAGGAGTATGGTGACTTGAAAAGCAATTCCGATGAGAAAAGGAAACATCATCCAATGCGAACTCAGTAATGACTTGCCAAGTCCTTTCCATGTTAATGCAAGGAGCCATCCGAAAAAAGGAATGTGTCCACTGTCAATTTTGTCAGGTAAAAGCCATGTAGATAATCCATTTTCATAAAAGTGATGCGCCTGTTTAGATCCTAACTGTACGGTATCCCAAAAGAAAATATGATCCGAAACGGCATAGGTCAATAAAGCATATCCTATGGATAAAAGGATAAAATAAAATGTCTCTTTTGGAGATAAGAATTTCAATTAAAAGGTCACCTTTTTGATCAACTCTTTTCCATCTCTTAAGACAGTCACATTCACAGTCTGCCCCGGTTCAAATTCGCCTAACGCCTTCATATAAGACATCATATCTACAATTTCTAGTTCACCCATTTTGATGACGACATCACCATTTTGCATATCTGCTTTAAAGGCTGGTCTGCCTTCTTTGACACCATCAATACGCATTCCCGATCCGTCATACAAATAATCTGGCATCACTCCTAAGGTCACTTTAAAGCTTGGCGTATCCTGAGTCTGATCATTGGTTTTAGTGAATTTTAGTTTGCCTTCTTTGTTAAGGATATAAATGAGATCATGAGAATAATCTGTGATGTCTTCGACACCTTTGAAATTAACCAGTTCGACATCGTCGCTAGGTTTATGGTAATCTTTATGTTGTCCAGTAAAAAAATGTAATACAGGAATGTCTTCAGTATAAAATTGACTATGGTCCGATGGCCCAAATCCTGATTCGGATGGGATGAGTTTAAATTGATAGCTGTTTGCTTTGTTTAAAGCATTCATCCATTTTGGCGAAGTGCCCGTGCCATTGACGGCTAAACTTCGATCCTCTTTAAGTCTTCCCACCATGTCGTAATTGATCATATAATTGACGGAAGTCAAATCAATAGTAGGATTCTGTGTAAAGTAATTAGAACCCCAAAGACCACGCTCTTCTCCCGAGAAGAATATAAACAGATAATTATTCTCAGAATCTACATGTTTTGTTAATCTTTCGGCTAGGGCCAAAACAACAGCGACTCCACTGGCATTATCATCCGCACCATTATGAATGGCTGCTCCACCGGCATGTAGGGATCCAAATTCACCCATTCCTAAATGGTCATAATGTCCGCCAATGACTATCGTGTTTTTAGCCTGATTATCTATATAACCTATAACATTTCGACCCGTTATCCTGCCGTCATCGGATAAACTACCCATGGAATGTGGATTGTTTGCGTCAGGGTCTTTGGCCTTGAAAAATTGGTAATACCCATTATCGTCTCCCTTGGGAGAAACGCCCATTTCTGCTAGTCGTTTTGAAATGTATTCAGCGGCAAGTTGTTCACCCTTTGTACCTGTATTCCTTCCCTCTAATTCGTCCGAGGCAAGATATTCAACATCATTATAAATACTTGAGGATTGATCGAATTCTGGAATGATGACCTGCTTCGAACAAGACAGGAATAAAAAAAACATCAATGAGATTGCGACTATATTTTTCAAAACACTTTTATTTAATCTCCACAAAAATATTTCGCGAAAGCGGAATGCCAAAAACGCAGTGAATAATAATCACATAATTATGTCAGTTTTCTAGCTCTCTGATTTTCTTCTTGACATGTTTGACACGACTTTCATGGCGTTCGGGACTCATTTCTGCCTTATTGGTTTCGAGGTATTCCAAAGCTTTTTTATAGTATTCGAGTGCCTTTTCGTTTTGTTTTAAGCTTCTATAGGACCAGGCGAGATTTGTAAAACTTCTATAATCTTTAAGTCCTTTGGCTAAAGCCAAAGAATGAAGTTGAATCGCAATACCGTGGTTGTCGTACTCTGCCTGTTGTTCGGCATAATATCTTAAGTTGGGACCATCAACGGGCAGATAATAATTAAGTTTACGAAATTGATTTGCGCTATAGTTTTCCAGAGACTGTTTAAGATTAACGTCTTTTTTTTCAGCCCACAGATCAATTAAGTACTGGTCCGCCTGATAAGCACGATTCATTTTAAGTAAACCCAGGGTCAAGGAGGGGGCCACACATCCCCAATGCGAGGTGGCTGAAATTTCTTTTTTAGACCACTCAATAGTCGGATTAGGATGGGCCGAAAAAAGTGAGTCAAGAAAATCTACTTGAGGTTTAAAGTACTTTTCTAAAGCTCCTACTGTACCATGCGTGCAAAAGTAAAATTTATGAAAACGATCGCCTCCTTGTATCATCTTCTCAGCGCGATTAAGAATCTGACGATTTATGTAATGCATACCTGGGCTTATTCCGATATATGCATTAAACATATCTTTTTTATCACTAAATAAAGTCTCCGCGACGAATGCTCCTCCTCTTGAATGGCCGATGAGTGCACGAAATGCTGTGGTCCTAAAATGTCTTTCGATTAAAGGAAAAATCTCTTCGTTTATATGTTTCTGTAGTAAGTGTGCACGTCCAAAATTATCCTCATGTCCCGCATCTAAGTTTTCATCCAGGGGTACAAATTCTGAACCTCTATCGTCAGAATGAATACCTACACAAATTACTGGCATGATCTGATAACTCCATACGAGATAATCGACGATGCTTTTACCATTATTCCAATACTCTGTGCCTTGCCCATCTAAAAAATAGATGACCCCAAAACTGTCTTTAGGGTTTTCTAAATAGCGTTCTGGTAAATGAACATATACCTTACGCTCTTTTCCGAATGGCTCAGATTTAATTATAAACGTAGTATCTGTCGATTGGCTAAATAGAGATGCAGAGAGTAAAACAAGAATTAGAGAAATGAATAGTTGCTTCATGATTGGTTTTTTCAGGCATATAACTGATAGTTGCTTGAATTTATTACACCTTCCTTGATTGACTTAATAATATTGGCTATTGCAGAGGCTTTAAGTACATTTGCACCCTAAATTCTAGTTTATGAAACATCTATGGATATTACTCTTTGCTATCGCTTTTTGTGCTTGTCAAAATACTTCTAAAGAATCTGCGTCGAATTCGGAGAACCCTCATCATTCATCCTCCGAAAAATCGAATGAATCAAGTCCACATGGTCATGGTAATCAGGAGACAAAAGCAGTGGTTTCAAACGATGAATTAAAACCTTATCCCAATGAGAAACACTTTAAAAATCTTCGCCAATTAACTTGGGGGGGAGATAATGCAGAAGCGTATTGGAGTCTCGAAGACGATAAGTTGGTTTTTCAAGCCTCTAACAAAGAGTGGGGGGCAGATTGTGACCAGATTTATGTTTTAGATCCATCGGATGTTAAGGAAGGAGAAATGCCTCAACTTGTTAGTACAGGAAAAGGACGAACTACCTGTAGTTATTTTATGCCAAATAGTAAAGACATCATATATGCTTCTACACATCTTGTAGATGAAAACTGTCCACCTGTGCCTGAAAGACGCGAGGATAAAAAATACGTATGGCCAATTTATGACAGCTTTGACATTTTTGTAGCTGATGAAAATGGTAATA
>JAHDBE010000117.1 GCA_020630555.1 Saprospiraceae bacterium | reverse complement strand
AAGAAGGACTTGGCTTATTATCATTTATCAAGAGCCGTACAATTCGGGTTCTCGGATTTTGAAAAAATACAAACCCACGATGATCTGGCTTACGTGCGCATTCAACCAGAATTTGAAGGGTTCAAAAAATCGGGATATCGATTGAGTAAAGATCAGCTTCCTAAAACCGAATTAGGTGAACCAATAGGGGTTCAAGATGATGCTTTGTTAAGTCAACTAAATAAATTAGCCGAACTTCGAAAAAGAGGACTTTTGTCCGAAGAAGACTTTGTACTCGAGCGCAAAAAACTTTTAAGTAGATAATGTTAGCCTTAGAACTCATATCAGACTTAATTGCACCACTTCGAACTTCAGATACCGGTGAGGAGGCCTTGACCATGATGAGCATTTATCATGTCAAGCATTTGCCAATTGTCAACAATCGTGAGTTACTTGGTATGTTTTCAGAAGAAGACATTCTTAATAACGACTTAGACGAACCAGTCGGATCTTATGAGCTGTCTCTACATAAACCCTATGTTCACCAAAATGATCACCTCTTTGAGGTGATGGCAACCATGGCTCATAATAATTTAACCATCATTCCGGTGGTTGATGATAATATGGATTTTGTAGGTTTAATTTCTCAGGCGGATTTAATGAAATATTTCGCGAAAGGATTTTCCTTTGATGAACACGGGAGTTTACTCGTTTTAGAAACAACAAAATCAAATTATTCGATTTACGAGATAAGCCGAATCGTCGAAGAAGAGAATGCCACAATTCTTGCTTTATTTATAAATAGTAATCACGATTCTGAAAAGATAGAAATTACCTTAAAAATCAATAAGCAGGATTTATTCAGAATAATCGCGTCGTTTCAAAGACATGATTACGGCATAAAAGCATCATTTTCGCAGAGTGAGCATAATGATAAGCTCAAAGATCGTTATGATGCTTTAATGAGTTACCTCAATGTCTAAAATCAAAATACTTCTATTTTTTATTTGTTGGATTTCTATGAATTCTGTCTTCGCACAAGACAGCGATTATGCAGTGGTAAGAAATGTTGTCTTAGAGGGCAATAATAAAACAAGAGATAGAATCATTTTGCGTGAATTGGATTTTAAAGAGGGGGACACTCTTTGGATGTCTGATTTATCTTCTCGCTTTCGCGAAAATGAAAAGCGAATATTAAATACCAGATTATTTACACTTGTAGGACTTAATATCAAAAATTGGGATACAGAAAACAAACGATTTGATGTAATCATTGAACTTACTGAAAACTGGTACATCTATCCCGCGCCAATTTTTGAATTAGCAGACCGAAATTTCAACGTTTGGTGGAACGAGCAAAACAGATCTTTTGATCGAGTCAATTATGGAGTGCGCCTCGATCACATCAATCTCACCGGGAATAAAGATCGTATCAAATTAAAACTACAGTTTGGTTATACGAGAAAATATGAAGTCAAATATGAATTTCCATATATAAATAGAGCTCAAACCATAGGACTAAGTGGTACTGTATTCTATTCTGAAAATAGAGAGATGAGTTATTTGACACTAGAAAATAAACCAGTTTTTCAACAATTCGATGATGAAAGAAAAATCCTTCAGAGGTTTCGTACAAGCTTACAGTTAACCCATCGTCCAAACTTATTTTTATTCCAAACAGTAAACTTCGAATTTCACAGAAATGAAATCGACGAACAGATTGCCACGGAGTTTAATCCAGATTACTTTTTAAATGGAGCCACAAGTCTCAGATTTTTTAAAATCAATTATGATCTGAAATACGATAAACGCCTATTTAACCTTTATCCAGAAGGAGGATATATGCTGTTTTTTAATCTCAAAAAAGAAGGGCTAGGAATCTTTAATGAATTTAATAATTTAAGTACCCATGCTGGCTTTGAGAAATATCTAAAGATCAACGATAATCTAGTATTTAGTACAAGGATAAAAGCTAAAACAAACTTGATAAGAAGTAAAGTGGCTTTCGCCAATAATACAGGATTAGGATATGGAAGCAATGTCATTCATGGTTACGAATTGTATGTCATGGATGGAACCGATTATGCTTTTGGTAAGTTTGCCTTGCGATTTAAATTAAAAGAGTTTAATGTCAATTATGGAAAATTCATGCCGGTTAAACCCTTCAAAAAGCAAAATATAAAACTTTATCTCCGCCTCAATTATCAAACAGGCTATGTAAACGAACCTACTTATAAAGACACCAATATTTTAAACAATCGATGGTTGCACGGTTATGGTCCTGCCTTAGATGTCGTCCTCTACAATAATTTTCTATTTCAGTTTGAATACAGCTTTAATCATTTAAAAGAACACGGATTGTATATTCACAATTCTATTTCTTTTTAATAACCATTCGCGAAAGCGAAAAATGGAAAGAATGAAAATTTTAGTTTACGGTCAGAGAGTAAAATCAGAACACCTTGATGTCATCAAATTTACTTTTGATACACTACTCGAACTTGGTTTTCAACTCACGGTATTTGAACCTTACTATCAAAAATTACCAGACTACTTAAAAAGCCATGATTTTAAGATTGCATCGAAAGACCAAGGAATAGATGAAGATCAAGATGTATTGCTTAGTCTTGGTGGTGATGGAACAATACTCTCTGCCATAACCTATATTAATTCCAAAAACATACCCATCCTTGGAATAAACTTAGGTCGTTTAGGATTTTTAGCGATCGTCGATAAGCAGAACATAAAGGCGGCTTTGGTTAAACTAAAAAACCAAGAGTTTGCAGTAGAGGAAAGAACCATGTTGAGTTTAAATGCTAAGGGATTATTTGAGGATTATCCTTATGCGCTTAACGATTTGACGCTGCATAAAAGGGATACGTCTTCGATGATTAAAGTTAATGCGTGGATCAACGATAAGTTTTTGAAATCCTACTGGGCTGATGGTATTATACTTTCGACACCAACAGGTTCTACTGGATATTCACTGAGTTGTGGGGGACCAATTATATTCCCTAATGCACAAAACTTTGTCTTAACAGCGGTGGCGCCCCATAATTTAAGTTCGCGACCACTAGTTATACCAGACGATTCTAGAATTAGGTTTACAGTGGAAGGCCGTACAAATAATTTTCTGTGCACACTGGATTCGAGGTATCAAACAATAGGACCAGAGATAGAGTTACATATTAGAAAAGCAGATTTTAAAACGAAGCTAATCAAGTTAGAGGGAGCTGACTTTTTAAAAACGATGCAGGACAAAATGATGTGGGGACTCGACAACAGGAATTGATGCACATTGATTTTATACATAACACCAAGAAGTATCAGGCAAATCTAGCTGAGCCTCTAGACATTTCTATTCCGTTAAAAAATTCAGATAATCAAGTAAAGTGCTTTTATGCTCCGGATTTTGAATGTGCCCCAGTAAGGACTGATAATTTTGTTGGTAGTACGCACGAGGGCTCACCCGTTAACTTTTTTAATGTCCGTTTAAATCCACATGGAAACGGAACACATACAGAATGTGTTGGACATATTTCGACAGGAGGGGAGACAATTAATCAAAGTTTAAAGGAATTTCATTTTGTGGCTCAATTAATAACAATCGAACCAACGCCATATGATAATGGTGATGATGTGATCGATGAAATTGATTTGACGAAAGTCAAAAAAGAGACCATAAAAGCTTTAATAATCCGTACCACACCGAATGAGAAATCGAAACTTACTCGAGATTATTCAGGAACTAATCCGCCGTATTTTTCGGTAGAGTGTGTTGAAGAAATTGTTAGATCTGGAGTTCATCATTTAATTGTAGACCTTCCTTCAATTGATCGTGAGGAAGATGATGGAAAATTGTCTGGGCACAAAAAATTTTGGGATTTTCCGCACTCTGACGCAGCGAATCGGACGATATCTGAATTAGTATATATAGATGACGCTATTAAAGACGGCTTGTATCTGGTGAATATCCAAATTCCGAGTTTCGAATTGGATGCCGCACCGAGTAAGATTGTATTATATCGGATGACTGAACAATGAAATTTATAAACTCACCATACGAACAAGAAGACATTCTCGATTTGTATAAACAAATTGAAGAACGTCAATATTACGATAAGGTGAGATTTTACTGGGAATACAAAAACCAGATCGAACTTTTAGATGACAGTGATCAAATTGCTTTGCGGATAGAAGTTTGTGAAGCTTATTTTGAAATCAGTCAGTACAATGATGTTATTGAAGTAGCTGACCCACTTTTGGAAGACATCATTATTAAGAATGTTTTCATCCATAAAGGAAATGATGCTTTTCAAAAAGTACTCTTTAAAAAAGCTGCCGCTCATTACAATTTAGAGGAGTATCAAGAATCGAAACAGGTTTTGAAGGAATTACTTCGATTAAAACCTGAACATAAACTTGCCAGATATCTTTTCAAAGAAGTTGTATTTAAGCAGCGTAAGAGAAGATATACCATCATTCACGGCATGGGCGTTGCTTTTTTACTTTTCGGACTCCTTTTTTATGCCTTAAACTCCTTGTTTTTCTTGCCTTATTATGGGATAGAGTACCCTATACTTAATTCAATACCTGCTGCTGGTTTTGTCATGGGTCTAGGAACCGTTATACTTAACGAGCTTAAAATGAAATGGATAATCTATCGATCCATTAAAACCGCCATTTTTGGTAGCTAATAGGTGTTTTTTTACTAAGAATTTTCTGAATTTGTGCCAAATTGTCTGAATACCCCTCTTGGTATGGTATTCGATCATTTTTATCGGCCGAGATTGGCTATAAATTAAAGGAAAATCATGTTTAACGTAATAAAGAAGCTTTTTGGGACGAAGTATGATAGGGACGTTAAGGAGTATCAATCGATTGTTGATCAAGTTAACTCTTATTACGAAAGCTACAGCAGTTTATCACATGATGAGCTTCGAGGAAAAACAGCGGAGTTTAAAAAGAGAATTGCTGACCATTTAGCAGGAATTGATAAAGATATAGAGGACACAAAACTCGCCGCGAAAGAAGAAAAAGACCTTTTAGCTAAAGAAGATTTGTTTAATGAAATAGACAAATTAACCGAAGAGCGTGATAAGCACCTCGAAGATGTTTTAAGAGAATTGCTTCCGGAAGCATTTGCAACGGTCAAAGAAACGGCAAGAAGGTTTAAGGAAAACGAAACCATTTCAGCTACAGCGACTCAGCACGATAGAGATATCGCGGCTTCTAAGGACTATGTCAATATTAAAGGTGATCAATGTACATGGAACAACACATGGACAGCAGCGGGTGGTGAAATTACCTGGAATATGTTGCACTATGATGTGCAATTAATTGGAGGTATGGTTCTCCATGATGGTAAGATTGCAGAGATGGCTACGGGTGAGGGAAAAACTTTGGTGGCTACTTTACCGGCCTACCTCAATGGTATATCAGGATTAGGTGTTCATGTCATTACGGTCAACGATTATTTAGCACGAAGAGATAGTGAGTGGGTGGGACCCATTTTCGAATTTCTCCAACTTACGGTCGACTGTATTGATAAATATAAACCACACTCTCCACAAAGAGTAGCTGCTTACAAGTGTGACATTACATATGGAACAAATAACGAATTCGGATTTGATTATCTAAGAGATAATATGGTCCGTTCTTCGGGTGAGATGGTGCAGCAAAAACACCATTTTGCGATGATAGACGAGGTGGATTCTGTCTTAATTGATGATGCACGGACGCCATTAATAATTTCTGGTCCTGTACCAAAGGGATCTGAAGAACAAGAATATAAAGACCTGAAGCCTAAGGTTGAAAGACTGATTAGTTCGCAAAAAAAGATGGCCACGGAATATTTGGCGGAAGCCAAATCCTTATTTAAAGAAGGATACATCGGTCACCAAGAAGGTGAAGCAGGAATGGCCTTGTTACGAGCCTTCAGAGCTTTTCCTAAGTATAGACCACTCATTAAATATTTAAGTGAAGAGGGTGTAAAAGTAGAACTCCAAAAGGCAGAGAACTTTTACATGCAAGAGCAAAGCAAAAACATGCACATCGTCGATGAGCCTTTGCTTTTTACGATCGATGAAAAAAATAGGGGAGTCGAATTGACCGACAGAGGAGCCGAGTTTTTATCCAAAGGAGAAAACGACGTCAACTTTTTCGTGATGCCGGACATCGCCTTAGAAATGCAACAACTTGAATTAAAAGAGCAAGAAACAGGAGAGAAGCAGACGGAAGCGAGAGACACATTAATTCAAGATTACTCGATAAAATCTAGACGACTTCACTCGGTGAGTCAACTTTTAAAAGCATACTCACTGTTTGAAAAAGATCAGGAGTATGTCGTTTTAGATGGAGCGGTAAAAATTGTTGATGAGCAAACAGGTCGTATGATGGAAGGGCGTCGATATTCAGATGGTCTTCACCAAGCGCTCGAGGCGAAAGAAAATGTAGATGTAGGAGACATCACGCAAACCTATGCGACGATTACGCTTCAGAATTATTTCAGAATGTATCATAAACTTTCTGGAATGACGGGTACTGCGGAAACGGAAGCAGGTGAATTTTGGGAGATCTATAAGTTGGACGTTGTTGTCATACCTACGAATAGACCTATTGTTAGAGATGATCGCGAAGACCTAGTCTATAAAACAGGAAGAGAAAAGTACAATGCTGTAATTGAAGAGATAGAAAAATTGACGGGGCAGGGTAGACCGGTACTTGTAGGTACAACTTCAGTTGATGTCTCTGAGCGACTAAGTCGTATGCTTAGAATGAGAAATATTTCTCATAATGTTCTGAATGCAAAACAACACCAACGTGAGGCTGAAATTGTTACGGAAGCAGGTAAGCCAGGTAAGGTGACCATTGCCACAAACATGGCGGGTCGAGGTACCGACATCAAATTATCTCAAGAAGTAAAAGACAGTGGAGGACTTGCGATTATTGCCACAGAGCGTCATGATTCGAGAAGGGTAGATAGACAGCTTAGGGGACGGGCAGGACGACAAGGAGACCCAGGGTCTTCTCAGTTTTATGTGAGTTTGGAAGATAATCTGATGCGTTTATTCCAGTCCGATAGAATTGCGAAACTCATGGATAAAATGGGGCACCAAGATGGTGAGGTGATTCAGCATTCTATGGTGACTAAATCTATTGAGCGCGCTCAGAAAAAAGTGGAGGAAAACAACTTTGGAATTCGTAAGAGATTGTTGGAGTATGATGATGTGATGAATATTCAAAGAGAGGCCATTTATAAAAAGAGAAATAACGCCCTATCTGGTGATAGGCTCGCAGTGGATTTAAACACCATGTTTACTGGATTAACGGAGAACATCGTATTGGACAATAAAAACGGTGGAGATTTTGAGAGTTTTAGAAATGACTCACTGTCTATTTTAGGCGTTGATCCGGAAATTGATGCAGTGACCTTTAAAGAGGGTAGTGTCGATGAGATAATTGATGAGTATCAAAAACAAGTTTTTGGTTCTTACCAAAGAAGGACTGAGAGAATCAAAGAAATACTACTCCCAATTATTCAACGTGTCTATGAAAATGAAGGTCATAGATATAAGAGAATAGCTGTACCGTTTACTGATGGTCGAAAGAATCCATTACCGATTGCTGCGGATCTAAAAGAAGCTGTAGAGTCTGGCGGTGATACCATCATGAAGGATATTGAGAAAACGATTACCCTTGCATTGATTGATGATAATTGGAAGGAACACCTAAGGTCAATGGACGAATTAAAGGAGTCGGTTCAAGCGGCATCTTTCGAACAAAAAGATCCTTTGGTTATCTATAAAGTAGAAGCGTATAACCAATTCGAACAGCTTATCTATAAGGTTAATTACGATGTGTGTTCTTACTTAATGAAAGGAAATTTAGTCTTTGCGCAAGATGGTGAAGTGAGAGAAGCGAAGCAGCAAAGAACAGATTTAAGTAAAGTGAAAACAAGTCGTGAAGAGCAAGCAATGAGAGCAGCGGCGCAAGCTGCTGGAGGCGGACAAGCAAAGCCAGAAACTTTTAAGCGTACAGAAAAGAAAGTAGGAAGAAATGAGGCATGTCCTTGTGGTAGTGGTAAGAAATATAAACACTGTCACGGCAAAAATTAAATTGATTTGTCCTCGTATATTTGATAAGGTACAATTTGCGTTGTTAATCTAGAAAACTAGCATCATGAGACTTAGTATATTATTGGCCTTTATATTTTTCTTTTGCCTTTCGGCGAATGGACAATCAATATTAGTAAACGAAGATCCCGCGATTACTAGCATGATGCAAAAGTACGTTATGCAAAGCCAGGAAAAAGACATGATAAAGGCGTGGCGAATTCAGATCATAACAACTGACGATCGCCGCCGTATGGAAAATGCTGAAGCTAAGTTTCGACGCATGTATCCAGATTTCGAAATTATAAAAGTACACGAAAGCCCATATTACAGAATCAAAACGGGCGCATGGGAAAACAAACTTGACCTACAAGTTTTTCTACAATCAATAAAAGGGGATTTTCCGTCAGCAATACCCGTCCTCGATGACATACCTGAATCTTCTTTGCTTAGGATTTAATGAGTAGGGCTTCGCGGGGAGGAGTAGATTG
>JAHDBE010000116.1 GCA_020630555.1 Saprospiraceae bacterium | reverse complement strand
ATAATCTTGAAACTGATTAAGTTGAGACGCGACACCACCAAAAAGAAACTCACTTTTCACATCGTTGTCGTCATTGTAACGACCAGCATTCATTCCTAAGTTTGATATCCACGAACGCCCTTTTTTCGTAAACTTCTTCCTCAACTGTAATGATCCGTCGTATGCCCATTGCTGTTTTTCTAACAGTTGTGATTCCACGGTTTGGCTAGAAACTAACGCATCTTGAAACAAGGTAGATCCATAAATCGCATTCGCATTATTCAAAAACCGGAAATTGTTTTTTAATACAAATTGAAAAAACGGGTTGGTAATGCAGTTTATAATCGATGCCCCTGCTGGTTTCGATCCTCAGTACTGGTATCAATCGAGGTATAAGACCCTTCATTTAAAAATTGTTCACTCGTAGAATTTCGACGAAGCTCAGTCTTTTGACGCGTATAAAAATAATTACTCGTCCATTGTGCTTTACTCGATAAATCGTAATTAAAATTAAGGCCGACCGCAGAATTTCGATTTAATCCCTGCGGAGATCTTCCGCCTCCGGAAAACTGTTCTCCAAAATTAATAACTCCATTATTTGAAGACATCGCCTGACTCAAGCCACCCATAAAACTTATGTAGTCATTTAACGTAAAGCTTTGCTGATTAATGTTGTTGTCAGAAGCAATTATGGAAGCCTGCATACTCGGACTAAATCGATTGTAGTTTAATCTAGAATTATATCTATCCTCCGTCCCACCATGAGCTTCCAGTTTTCCGAAACCTCCATTTTTATAGTCTTCTTTCAACTGTAAGTTTATGGCCTTTTCCTCTTGTCCGTCGTCTACTCCCGTAAATTCTGCAATTTCAGATTGCTTGTCAAACACTTGTACTTTATCGACTGCTTCGGCCTCTAAATTTTGTGTGGCAATTTTAGGATCATTACCAAAAAACTCTTTGCCATCTACTAATACTTTATTGACATCTTCTCCTTGGGCTTTTATGGATCCATCTCGTTCTACCTCGATTCCAGGCAACTTTTTTAATAAATCTTCTACGCTAGCTCCTGGCTTAGTCTTAAAAGCTGCCGTATTATAGTTAATCGTATCGCCACTTATCCCCATGGGGATGTGCTCCGCTTTTATCGTCACCTCTTTAAGAATCTCCGTGGAAGGAGTCATTGATATTTCACCGAGATCTAAAGACTTTTCGGTAATGACTAAATCGACTTCTTGACTGATATTATTATAAGACACAAAGGATATTTGAAGGATGTACAAACCTTCAGAGATATCTTCTAAAGTAAATTCTCCCTTTTCATCACTGATCGCAAAGGCGTTCATCGTGGAATCCGGTGTATCTAATAAGACAACTGTGGCTCCAGTTAAAGCTATACCTTTCTCATCTACGATTTTTCCTGAGAGGCCTTTTTGAGCTTGACTCCCAAAAGTTAACAGACATAGAATGACAGCCATTAAGTATTTCATAATGGAAAGTTGATTGTTTAAATGATAATTCTAATTACGAATGATTATGCCCTCACCGCCGAACATCTCTTTCATCTCTTTCGTTTTTTCTTCGACTATTTTATCGAATTCCTCTTGTGTGACTTTATCACCATCATTGGGTACTTTAAGGTCTTTTTGATGACTTTCATCAAAGCTTATATTGGTGGCAATAATTTCTAATTTCTGATCGGCAGAAGTTAGCATCAAAACAGCACCGGGGAGTTGATTGAATCCAGCAGGACCATGTTGGACTGGAATCTGAGGTGTAAACCATGCGATGTATTGATCATCATCTGTTTCTAAAACAGCCTTTTGGCATTCGTACTCGAGAAACTTAATTTTCTCTCCTGTGAGTTTCCATTTAGACTTTTTAATAGGTTCTTCTATAACAAAACTTTTTCCCATAAACCCCCTCTGCTCTATTTGCGTTTTAGTTTTTAGGTTTACATAGATGATGTCTTCGGTATCTTCTCTTTTAATTACAATTTTCATCGAACCATCATCACTCTCCATCTCCATGTCCGTATTCTCATTGGTTTTTGCATCTCGGTAGACTGCTTCTGATGTATTGTATATAAGTTCTTTGTTAAAACTCTGAGACTCCTGAAGCATGCTTGATAGATCGACACCATCAGGAAGATCCATGTCAAATTCGAGTTTCATTGTTTCCTTATAGGAAATTTTGCCGGATTGCTGCGCATAAATCAAATGCCCCAAGAAGACAAAGCAAATTATAAACGATAGATTTTTCATATTCATTTTTTTTATTGATTCAAAAGTACAGTTGCCCTTTTGCTTATTAGGTTAATGATCCTAGAATTAAGGTTAATTAAGGTTAACAGATTCAGCAAGAGCTTTTTCTTCGTCCTATCTTTAGAATATGTTATCACAGAAACTGATATACAATCTCCTTATTGGACTTAGTGTTCTTCTACTAGGCGTTTTTTTACTCTTTTGGAATTATTCGAATTATCAAAGAGAACTTAAAGACCTGAAAATGGAAATGGGAACCCAATACGAACTTGCTTCGGGCGAGATTCGAGATTCGATGCTCATCCAAATTATAGAGGTCGTTTCTAACGATAGCCTTAGTTTTCATGCGCAAAATTTTTCACCGACGAGAAGTTTTAAACATATGGATGATGAAGGGATGATCATCACAAAAATGAACTTTGATACCAGTTTTGTCGTCTCGGACCTCGATACGATGGGGCCTGTTATGAATGATCGAAATATCTTTTATCCTAAATTAACCGTAAATGGAAGTAATGTTTTCGAATGGGTCAAAGACCAAGGCGTCGTACAAGATTCACAAGATCGATTTGAAGTCAGATTTTCACATCGCTTAGCTGAGGCTGGATTACCGCATAATGTGACCATTAATATAGATGACGCTGAATTAAGTTCGCCAAGTAATGGAAACATCG
Organism: Saprospiraceae bacterium; assembly: GCA_020630555.1. Taxonomy (GTDB): domain Bacteria; phylum Bacteroidota; class Bacteroidia; order Chitinophagales; family Saprospiraceae; genus JAHDCZ01. Next base: position 5,703 of record JAHDBE010000116.1, on the reverse strand, counting down.
CCATAAATGTATCTAAAGATTCTCCTTTTGGCTTAAGCCAAAGAAAACAACTGGAGTTATCAAACTACCGTCCTTATTTAATAAAAAAAATTGCGCCTAGCATAACACTTAGTTCGCTTTTATTTCTCCTAGTATTAGGAACATTCATACTACTCGAAAAGAGACGAAGAGAACAATTACAACTTCACGAAATGAAAAATGAATTCATGAATAATATGACTCATGAATTTAAAACACCCATTGCGACGGTCCAGCTGGCTATAGAATCTTTACAAAAATATGGGACGATCGATGATCGAGTTAAAAGAGAAGAATATCTAGATTTATCTACAAAAGAACTTACCCGACTAGATTTACTAGTGGACAAGGTTTTAAAAATGTCTTCTGTTCAGAAAGAAGGTTTTCAACTGTACAAAGAAGAATTTAATCTTTCAGATGTCATTCATCAGGTCAAAGAAAGCCTTCGTGCAATTATGAATAAGGAGGCTATTTTATTTTCGGAGGACATCGACAGCAATGTATTAATGGTCGGAGATAAAACGCATTTAACGAGTGTTATTTACAATCTATTAGATAACAGTATTAAATATCGTTCAGAAAATCCTAAAATACACGTGAGTTTAAAAGACCATCAGCAGTATGTAAAACTCATAATTAAGGATAATGGAATCGGCATAGACAAAAAGCATCATAAACATATTTACGAACGATTCTTCCGTGTGCCTAGACATGATATTCATAACATCAAAGGTCATGGTCTAGGTCTCCATTACGTTAAAACAATTCTCGACCAACATAAAGCAGACATACAATTCGATTCGCAACTAGGAGATGGAACTAAAATTGAAATAATTTTTAATTCTGAAGAGATATGACTCGAGTACTTTATGTGGAGGATGAACCGTTTTTAGCGAAAATAGTTAAAGAAACTCTTGAGAAACTTGACTTTGACATCATACATATTGATAATGGAAATGACGCGATAAATTGCTTTGACGAAAGTCAGGTAGACATCTGTATTCTGGACATAATGCTGCCAGGTAAAAGTGGATTTCAAATAGCCGAAGAGATTAGGATGAAAAATAAACATATCCCAATTATTTTCTTAACGGCAAAAAATCAAACAGAAGATGTAGTGAAAGGATTCAAGCTCGGAGCCAATGACTACCTGAGAAAACCCTTTAGCATGGAGGAATTGGTAGTAAGAATCGATAATGCCTTACGAAAATCTCAAGGTGTCACGAGTTACGGAAACAAAATCGGAATTCATTTCGAATTCGAAAAAAACAAGCAGCTTCTAACACACCCAAAAGGTGACATTCATTTATCGTTTAAGGAATCTCAGATACTTGACATGTTGATTTCTAATAAAAATGAAACCATCTCCAGAAAGGATATTCTTATTAAGGTTTGGGGAGATGACAGTTATTTTAACTCTAGAAATCTTGATGTCTACATAAGAAAGCTTAGAAAATATTTTAGTGTTGAATCAGATGTTCAAATTATTACTTTAAAAGGTGTGGGGTATCGATTTACGGATTCGTGATCATTCCAACCAGAAAATATTTAACCTTAGGACGAATACTCGAAATATATAGTCGGATAATATTTCAAGTCATTACCCGAGACCATCAGACCATACTTTTGTCTAAAAGGATAGATATGGCGAATAAAATTATAATCCTCGTTATTTTAGTCTTCTGGAGCTTCGTAATCACTGGACAAGAACTTGAAAACATTAGAGCTCAAGTCATTGCGGAAAGCGGATTAAATCTCCGTAGCAAACCAAGTCTTCAGTCATCTGTAATCTTAAAAATCCCGTATTACCAGAGCATTCACGTCTATAACAAGACGGGATACCGAGATACAATACAAGTTTTTGAAACGGATACCTATCCAATCCATGTGGATGGAGAATGGGTAAAGGTTAGTTATCAGAATAAGACTGGCTATGTCTTAAGTACTTATTTAAATGTCCCGTCAAAACAGTTTCAAGACCCCAACTTAAATCAGGATTTCATATTGTTATTTCCTGGGGTCACATGCCGCGACAATATTCATAAGAAGATTGATCATTATTGGTATGGTCTTTACCAAAATAAGGACACCTGTTATCTAAAACCGGTGAATTTTGAATTTGTTAATACGATCCCAGAAATGTATTCAAATGAACAAATACTTATTAGAGAAAGGAAGGATTTAAAATTCATCGTAGGAAGTAAAACACCATTAACTACGGGGACTATTTCTTCAAAACATGAAAACTACTTTGAGAGAATCCATATGAATGAAGAGTATTCTTTTTGCGACAGCACGTATACTCTCGGAGATGGATTATTCTTAAAAACCGAAATGAATGACAGGGACCAATGTCAAAAAAATTATTTCTTTAAGCTGGATTCTAAAACATACCCTTTTAAATGTCAAATAAAGCACTGCTCGGATTTCTATAGTGGACTCATATGGAGAGGAGATTTAAATAATGATGGCGTCGATGACTTTATTTGGTCTTTTGGAGATAAATTTTCTCCGCATATTTTGTACATGAGTTGTCCGGAGAGTAAATCGGATGAGATCATGGCTCCGGTCGCGGCATTTTACACAGGGTATTGTTGTTAAAGCATGAATGTGATTGGATTAAATTTCCGAGATTTTTAAGTGCTTCATATATAAGCTGTTTAAACAGCTTTATATATAATACCTATAAATCCCCCTACGTAACCAATTGATACCCATTTTAACATTAAGCATCACATCATACAAAACTTTAATATTGTTTTTTCGTCTCATACTCGATTTTCTACTAGCTTTGTAGGCTTAATTTTGAATGCGCCACAGCCTGAGTTATGGATGAAAATCTCCCTAAAAAGGAGTTATACAGTTACCAGCAAACAGATCTAGAAAGGATCTTTAAACGTTTAGCTGCCAATAAACCAAGTTACAACTTGCTTTATCAGCTGCCTACAGGTGGTGGTAAAACCGTAATTTTCTCTGAAATTGCTCGAAGATTCATTGAAAAGACCAATAAGAAGGTATTAATCCTTACCCACAGAATCGAACTAAGCCGTCAGACCTCAAAAATGCTCACTGAATTTGGGGTTAAAACAAAAATCATAGATAGTAAGGTAAAAGAGCTAGAAGATCAAGAAGACTACGATTGTTTCGTCGCGATGGTCGAAACATTAAATAATCGTCTAAATGACGAAGTCATTAAATTCCCAAAAGTCGGTTTAGTTATCGTCGACGAAGCGCATTATAATTCGTTTAGGAAGCTCTTTCATTTTTTCGAAGAATGTACGATGATAGGTGTCACTGCGACTCCTTTGAGTTCTAACATCAATCTACCTATGAAGGACATTTACGATGAACTTCTCGTCGGGCATCCGATTGAGTACCTTATTGAAAATGGGTTTTTGGCGAAAGCCAACACCTACAGCTATGATGTCGGATTGGGCACTTTAAAAATTGGGATAAACGGAGATTACACGGTAAAATCTTCCGAGCTTTTATACACCAACGCTCTCATGCAAGGTAAGTTATTACATGCCTATAAAGAGAGAGCTGAAGGTCGAAAAACATTAATCTTCAATAATGGTATTAATACGTCTAGACAGGTTTTAGAAAACTTTAAAGATGCTAAAATCCCTATACGTCATATAGACAGTTTAATTAGTAAAAGTGAACGCGTAGATGCACTTGAATGGTTTAAAAACACTCCAGGTGCGGTTATCACTTCCGTGGGAATCCTCACTACTGGATTTGACGAACCGTCCATTGAAACTATTGTCTTAAACAGAGCGACTCGCTCCCCTACTCTTTACTACCAAATGATTGGGAGAGGTTCGCGCATATGGACTAACAAAAAAGAATTTGAAGTCATAGACTTAGGAAATAACGTAGCTAGGTTTGGGCTATGGGAAGCTCCAGTAGACTGGCAAAAAATATTTCAATTTCCAACAGAATACTTGGAGAGCATTATCTCAGACGAAGAGATAGAAAGGTATTTCGTGTATAGGATGCCACAAGCCGTGAAAGCTCGATTTTCTAAAAGCGAAGACATTAGCTTTGATATTAAAGCGGCCTATGAAGAAGTCAAAAAAGAAGGGGTTAAATCAGCTCATGTGATGGAGAAGTCGAGATCTCAACATTTAAAAATGGTGTTAGACAATGCTGAAGATTTACCCGAGGCGCTAGAATTATCAAAATTACTGTACGAAGATATAGACGATAGAATTAGACGCTACGCTTACCTCATAGCCAACTCAACTCGAAATTATCGAGACTGGTTATCTGATGATTATAAAGGGAAGCTTCGTAGAGAAATTCTTCGTGAATTCTAATTTGAGGGTGCAATCTTATCCCCTTTAACCGGAAAGGATTTCTCTAGATCTGAATCATTTACCCTAACCCTTTTAAATCCGCATTTTATTCCTTGAGCATCGTCCCCCATAGCTCGATCCTGAACATGAATATGAAGATGAGCTTCAGAAGAATTACCTGAATTTCCGCATAATCCTAATAAATCTCCTGAGTTTACGATATCTCCTTGTTTCACCTTTACCGAATTTTGCTTAAGATGAGCGATATAAATAAAATGTCCTTCCTTCGTTTTTAAAACAACACAATTTCCTAGGGCCATCATTGGATTCATAATTCCAGGAACATTATCTCGAACCCCATCCACTGTCATCCAGACCTCCGCTTGACATGGAGACAAAAGTTCTTTACCAAAAGCGTAATAGTTTTCATTTTTAGTAGGATCACCTTTGAAAGTACTTCCATTCTCATCTACAATAACCATATCGTATGCCCCTGTCTGTCCCGGGTGATCAATATGATAATTCTGTTCACGTGTATCACCTCCCCAAAACACAAACCATTCTTCATTAAGAGGTAAATCCAAAACTATACTTTCGTTACTTTTGGTATGTTCCACATGGGGCTGAACACTTAAACCTACGATTCGAGATTTGCTATCAACTGCAAGCAAGAAGTCAAAAACACCATTATCAAACATCGTTTTAAAAACATCAAAACCTTGTCTGTTAGCTATCCATTCGCTTTCGCGAATATTTCCTAGGCTCATCTTTAGACCGGAAAAAAATTCTGTAGTTTTTTCCTCTGGTAAGAAACCTTTCATATCCGGAGAAAATCTTTCAAAAATGGCTTTAAATTCATCTTGTGAATAATCAGATTTTATACGATCCATTTCATCAATGACCATGGTTGACTGACTATGAAGACTAAGGGTGCTAATTAAAATATAGAGAATTAGAAGTGGTATTTTCATTTTAATATTTAGTAGATGTAGCGATATAATTATGTTGATGCTAAAATAGTTCGCTTCACGACACTTACGAAATCAAACTGTAAGTAATCAGACATTAAGAATGATTGGAATAGGTCAACTTTAAGTCATCATGAGGTGGTACCTATTCATCGCAGTGCTTTGTTTTACTCCAAAGGCTTACAGTCAAACTTGCTGTACTGCGAATGTTCCATTGAGTCAATTTCAATCGACCTTTACCTCGAGTACAGATAGGTTTGCACTTCGATTTGATTTAATACACAATTCCGTAAATCGACTTATTGAAGGCACTGAAATTCTACCAAACGAGAATGCAAATAGATTTTCTCAAGAATTCAGGATAAGTGTAGACTTACCTTTATATAAAACATGGTTATTTCGTAGTTCACTCCTCT
>JAHDBE010000115.1 GCA_020630555.1 Saprospiraceae bacterium | reverse complement strand
TAACTTATGTAATGGGATTGCTTTTAATTCATAGATTTATATAAATAAACTAATAAGAATTAAAATTGTTCATCTTGAGTAAAGCGGATATATTACCTGTATGATAGGATGGCATTTTAAAAATTACGAACTCAAGTCAGATTTAAACGATCCTTTTGAAAGGCTATTCAAACTTTTTCAAGAGATTTTAATATATACCTCTGGAGATGTGAGTGAAGCTTTGAGTTGGCTAACCCAATTGGATAAAGAGCACAAACTTACAGACAACACTTATGGGATTGCCGATTTTATACAAGATCTTATAGACAAGGGTTACCTTTCACGAAATGATCGTAAAGGTAAATTTGTACCCTCAAATAAATTAGAAATAAGTCTACGTCAAAAGGCACTTGATGATGTTTTCGACGATTTACAAAAATCAAAAAGGGGGGATCATCGCATAAAGCAATCAGGTTTAAGCGACGAGATGACAAGTGGCAATCGTCCCTTTCAATTTGGTGATCAATTTGATCATATATCGATGTACGATTCTCTTAAGAATGCTCAGATCAATCATGGCATAGACGATTTTAGACTTACTGAGAATGATTTAGAGGTTAAAGAAACCTATGATAAAACACATTGTAGTACGGTTTTAATGATTGACATATCTCACTCCATGATATTATATGGGGAGGATCGCATAACCCCTGCGAAGAAAGTAGCCATGGCTTTGGCTGAAATGATAAAAACAAGATACCCTAAAGACACACTTGATATTATTGTATTTGGCAATGATGCGTGGCGCATAGAAATTAAAGACCTTCCTTATTTAAAAGTAGGCCCATACCATACTAACACCATTGCAGGTATGGAATTAGCCATGAATATTCTACAAAAGAAAAAAACAAATAACAAACAGATTATGATGATTACAGATGGAAAACCCACCTGTATGAAAAAAGGTAAAAAGTATTATAAGAATAGTTTTGGTTTAGACAGAAAGATCTTAAACCGTACTCTCGGTTTAGCTACAAAATGTCGCAAGCTCAGTATTCCAATAACGACTTTTATGATTGCACAGGATCCATATCTTGTTCAATTTGTCGATAAGTTTACCCAAGCAAATCAAGGAAAGGCTTTTTACAGTAGTTTGGACGGACTAGGTTCGTACATTTTTAAAGATTATAAACAAGGAAAAAGAAGTAGATGAGTAAAGATGTATTTAAGATTAAAACTTTGGGAGAATTAAAAGCTTCAGCTTATGTTTCGACTTCCGTCAAAGAGGAACTTCGCAAAAACTTAGTTGAAGCGCTTAAAAACAATGAACCTTGTTTTGAGGGTATTCATGGTTATGAGGACACTGTTGTTCCTGATATGGAAAGAGCCATTTTGTCTCAACATAACGTCTTACTTCTAGGACTTAGGGGACAAGCCAAAACAAGATTAGCAAGGATGTTAATAGGCTTACTTGATGAGTACATTCCAATCATTCGCGGAAGCGAAATTAATGACGATCCATTAAATCCAATATCAAAATTTGGCCGCGACTTAATCCAAGAGAAAGGAGATGATACACCCATTGATTGGTTACACAGAGAAAATAGATATGTAGAGAAGCTAGCTACACCTGATGTTAATATTGCAGATTTGATTGGAGACGTAGATCCTATTAAAGCTGCAAATTTAAAACTTCCTTATTCAGATGAGCGTGTGATACATTTCGGATTAGTCCCAAGGGCGCATCGTTGTTTGTTTGTCATTAATGAATTACCAGATTTACAAGCAAGAATACAAGTATCTCTTTTTAACATCCTTCAAGAAGGCGATTTGCAGATAAGAGGCTTTAAGTTTAGACTCCCTCTTGATATCATGTTTACATTCACTGCAAATCCTGAAGATTATACAAATCGAGGTAGTATCGTCACACCTCTCAAGGATCGGATAGAAAGCCAGATTTTGACCCATTACCCCAAGACTCTTGAAACAGCGCGGTTAATAACTGACCAAGAAGTTAAGATTACAGAATCTCAAGAAAAGTCGGTCAATGTTCCTGAGCACATTAAAGACATACTAGAACTCGTATCATTTTATGCTCGCGAAAGCGATTACATTGATGAAAAAAGTGGTGTGTCAGCTAGATTGAGTATATCTGCATATGAAAATTTAATCTCTGCGGCTGAGCGCCGAATGCTAATAAATAACGAAAAGAAAACGACAGCTCGCATCACCGATTTATGGGGCATTATTCCAGCGATTACTGGTAAAGTTGAACTAGTATATGAAGGAGAGCAAGAAGGACCTTATGCAGTTGCTTTAGATTTAATTCATAAAGCGATTAAGGAGAAATTCTTAGAGTTCTTTCCAAGCCCAGAATATAAAAACCAAGATAGAGATCCGTATGGAGTCATTAAACAATGGTTTGGTTCAGGAAATACTGTTGACTTGTTAAATGATTCGAGCGATAAAAAATTTATTAAAACGATTGATCGTATTGTAGGGTTAGATCGTCTTTTAGAAGCTAAGAAAATCGACAAAGATCAAATTATTCCCATGAAAGAGCTATGCCTTCATGGTATGGCAGAATGCGAATTACTTGAAAAAACGATTATTGATACCGTTTTTAATTTTTCGGACCCTTTAGCCGATATGCTAAATGATTTTGAATAAAAAAAGCCGCTCGGAAATGAGCGGCTTTTTTTTTAGTCCTGCTATATACGCATCACGGAAATACTCCTAATGTCATGTAATCATTAGCTACTTTTTCCAAGGCGCACAGGAATGCAGCGGTTCTCATATCTTTTACAGACTTACGTCGTTTGTAAATTTCGCGTATCTGCTGATAAGAGTTTACCATAGTTTCCTCCAAGCCAGATCTCACTAAATCCACTTCATCCGCTCCTCTCGCTATCATTTCTCGATCTCGTTTAGAAACCGATTTACCAGTCATATTTTCAATTTTGTCCAGTAACATCGTTCTATTATTCTGGTTAAACCTTTTCTCCATTCGACCAAATCTCATATGGGACAAGTTCTTTAACCATTCAAAATAAGAAACAGTAACACCACCCGCATTACAATACATATCTGGAATAATAACTATGCCTTTCTTTAATAAGATTTCTTCAGCGGCGGCAGTTATCGGTCCGTTAGCGGCTTCCGCGATCACTTTTGCCTTAACGCCTTTGGCATTGTCCTTTCTTAATTGCGATTCAAGGGCAGCTGGCACTAAAATATCGCAGTCAATTTTAACCCAGTCATCTCTTTTATCCAAAGCCTTAGTTCCTGGAAAACCAATTATGCTTCCTTTAGATTTTCTATACTTGATAAGCTTCTCGATATCAATTCCGGACTCATCTACTATGGTTCCTTCGATTTCAGAGACGGCAATAACCTTGACACCGCCCTCTTTCGAAGAGATTAGACCGGTATATGATCCTACATTACCTAGACCCTGAATCACCATCGTTTTACCTTCAAGCCCTGGCTCTAATCCTAAGGCTTTTACGTCCTCCTTATAATTAAAGAATTCTCGAATGGCATAAAATACTCCTCGACCTGTTGCTTCAGTTCTACCTCTAATCCCATTTTGGTTAACTGGTTTACCTGTAACACATCCTGCTGCATCAATTTCTGAACCTTTAAAAGTCATATAAGTATCGAGTATCCAAGCCATTTCTCTAGCACCTGTTCCATAATCTGGTGCAGGAACATCTACAGAAGGACCAATGAAGTTTTTTCTGATCAGCTCGACAGTATATCTACGCGTGATGCGTTCAAGCTGTTCTGCATTGTATGCTCTTGGACTAACTTTCACACCTCCTTTTGCCCCACCAAATGGTACATCAACTATGGCACATTTATAGGTCATCAAAGATGCCAATGCCATAACCTCGTCTTGATTTACCATTGAACTATAGCGGATCCCTCCTTTAGTTGGGGCGCGGTGATGTGAATGCTGGACTCTATACGCCTCAATCACCTCATAACGATTACCAATTTTAACTGGAAACCTCATTTGGTAGACAGAGTTACACGCACGAATCTGAGCCAATAAACCTTTGGGTAAATTGGTCAGGGCTGCTGCTTTGTCGAAGTTCTGTTGAACACTTTCGAAAAAGCTCGCTTGTTTACTTCCCATGATTATGTGTTTTTTCTAGTTTTTTAATTCTACTTTCTAATCGAAAGAGGTACCAAGCTAAACCTATGATCAAAGTTGCAATGACCACAATAACACTATAAATTTTACCGGTAGATCTTAAGAAATCGAGTGAATTGGCATGTGCGGTATTTAGAAAACCGCTTAAAAGGAAAATGGCCAATACATAAATTCGCTTCATGTTAAATAGCTTAGGTTTCTCTTTAATGTTTAAACGAAAGTCGTTCATTTTTTAGGATTTGCAAACCTTTTCGGTTCTAAATTCACTATATCAATTCATACGGACTTTTTCTTCGATGGTCGCCAATCTAAATTTTAATTCCGCAATCCAAATGCCTATAAGTGTCAATCCTATAATTGATGGATAAAAGACCATTCTTAATGTGTTATCCAAATCTTCACCCCCTAAAGCGGGGTTCCCTCCATTTCCCGGATGAAGACTATCTGTTAGCCTTGGGATTACAAAAACTAATGCAATTAATGCAATAAATGCAAAAATGCTGTACACCGCTGATAACCGAGCTCGCCGATCTACATCGTTTATAGATTGCCGTAAGATTAAATACGCAAAATAAATTAGCATAGCGACAGCGGTCATATTCAACTTAACATCTGTGGTCCAGAATGTTCCCCAAGTATATTTTGCCCAAATCGAGCCAGTAATTAATCCTAAAATACCGTACAAGATCGCTACCGCATTTAAGGCATAAGCCTTTTTATCGAAATCGGAATGTGGTTGTCGCAAATATTTCACTGCATACACTAAGGAGGCGATTAGAAGAATAAACATGGCAAACCACAGAGAAACATGATAAAATGTATTTCTGACTGTTTCATGTAAAATATTTCTAAATGGAAACTTGAACTCTTTATTTATGTGAATATTTTCTAGACTTCCCGATGGTGACCATAAGGACTCTCCTTTTGATACGTCGATGATGTGTTGTTCAATAAATATTGCCTCTGGTAAAATGGCGTAGCCGTCATACTTATTATCAATAATCAAAGATGCAGAGACAACACTATCCTTTGAGGGAAGATGTGGTGGAATATAAAAAGCACATTCAATTAAGGTAGCAGAAAGCGCCCGACACAAATTCGATTCGATATAATGTACACTATCAATTTTCAACCACGCGCTTGTCGCATATTCGTCATAATGACTATTGTATCCCTCTACTTTTATTTTTAGTTGGGTATTTGATTTAGTTGTAAATTGATCAACCTGAAGTATCCCATGTTTTAGTGGAACGCCTAAACCAAAAACGACAGAGTAAAGAAGTAAAATAATCCCTAGAATCTTCCACCAATTCGATTTGAAATCTGTCATATTATTTAATTTTTCCACAAGAGTGGAAATAAAATTAGAGATGCACCAGTCATCATCCCGTTAATGGCCCAAAGATAGGTGAAATCTATATTCACTGTAGTGTCATTTAAAATCCCCAAAGCTTGAGCAGATATTTTCAAGGCCAATAAAAGAATAGGCAGTACAATTGGAAATGCAAGTATGGCCATGAGAGTTCCTCCCTGAGACTCTACACTTGATAAAGCACTCACAAATGTAAATACAGTAGACACTCCATAGACGGCACTTAATAAAATCATTACAAATAACGGCATATCTTTTATTGGATTTACCGTTAGAAAACTCATCAAAATAAAAAGAACGAAGGCTAATATTACCGAAAACAAAAAGTTGTAAATAAGTTTTGAAATTATCACGTGACTTGCGTCAAAGATGGAATAGTAATACAAATTACGCTGGCTATTTTCTTGGACAAAACTTTTGAGAATGCCATTAAGAGAAACAAAAAGAAATAAAATCCAAAACAAGACGTTCCAAGTTTCCGGGCGTAACTCAGCAAAGGCTTTGTAGACAATAAATACGGTTGTGCACAGGAACAACAATATTCCGGAAACAATGTGTTTTTGACGAAAGTCAATAGAAAGATCTTTGTAAAGCAGAGAAAGTACCCGTTTCAAGTTGAAATGTTTGTGTAAAAATACGAGCCACATTTTAAAAATTATAACCGAGTCTTAGAAGGATATAAATTCACATATTAAGCAGATTTACATAAGTTTACATATTACATTTATTAGTAATTTGATATATTTGCAATCAGGTCTCAAAATATTCATTATGAATCGGTCTATTTCGATTGCACTTTCTATTCTATTTTTCGTGTTAGGGTCAAGCGCGCTTTATTCTCAAGCCGGTAACTTCCATTCGGTTGAAGCTCAGGATGGTGATGGTGTATATAGCTTATTACGACGTTACAAATTATTAAGTCCAAGTTGTAATATCCAGAAGTTTTATGAGTTGAATAGCATATCAAAAGATGCCATTTTGGTAAAAGGGAAAGAGTATATGCTTCCCGTACAAATTTATACTTACAATGGTCGTAGCATAAGAAGCACATTGGGGTTTGATGATTGGAAAAAAGCGGTAAGAATCAAAGAATACAATGAGTACCTAAAAAAAAATAAGCTCAGAAAAACACATTACACGTCCAGTAAAATCCTATGGGTGCCATACGGAGAGATGGAGTGTAGAACAGAAAAAGGTAAAAAACTAAAACCGCAAAATTCAGAAACAAACTCAGATACTGTAACAGAGGCCATTTCAAAAACCGAAAAGAAAGCTGGTCAAAAATACATAGTAGAGCCCCTATTCGGAAAAGATTTTGAAAACGTTGAAATTCAAGATGAGCGACTTAAAAACAAGGTGTATTATGTCGTAGCTGGTCACGGAGGTCCTGATCCAGGCGCGAGATGTACCAAATGTAGTAACACCTTATGTGAAGATGAATATGCTTATGATGTCACCTTGAGATTAGCGAGAAACCTCATGCAACACGGCGCTACGGTTCATGTCGTTATTCAGGACAAGAATGATGGGATCCGAACAACCCATTACTTATCTTGCGACAAGGATGAAGTATGCATGAACAATCAACAGATCCCATTGGATCAAAAGAAGAGATTATTTCAAAGGTCTGATGCCATCAACCAGCTTTATAAGCACTACAAAAGCAAAGGCATGAAGGATCAAATGGCCATAATGATTCATATTGATTCTCGAGGCCAAGGCAAAGAGCAAGATGTATTCTTTTACCATTTTGGACCAAGTAAATCGGGTAAAGCTCTTGCAAACAATTTAAAAGATACTTTTAAAAAGAAATACGAAAAGTACCAAAAAGGACGAGGCTACAAAGGTCATGTCAGTGCACGAAATTTATACGTCCTCAGAAATACATTACCTACCGCAGCATTTGTAGAGCTCGCTAATATTCAAAATCCAAATGATCGCGAGAGAATTACAAAACCTTCAAATAGACAAGCATTAGCGAATTGGCTTTTTGAAGGTATGACAGGTATTGAATAAACCCATCTCGTAAAAAGTCATATTGAAATCATAAACTTCTCATTTATAGGCAAATACGCTATACACGATGTTGTAGTGATGTATATGTTTCAACACTATGATGTAGTGTTGTAGTACCCTTCTGTCTTATAAAAAGTTTATACAACAATTAGATTGCAGCGTTTTATTCTGTTATCTACCACCTTTGCAACAGATAATTTAGTTGGATAACAAATAGACAAAACAAAAAATACTACTGAACGACTGAACAACGTAAGGTGGTTACTAAGATTTAGAACAACACAATTATTGAGAATTGTTCATTAAAACCTGATTATGAGAAAAAGTTTACTTACTACACTAAGTTGCCTATTCTTCGCTTGCACAATGCTTATTTCGCAATATGATATGGTTGATTTTGAACCAGGAGGTTTAGGTCAAGCATGGGCATGGGAAGTTTATGAAAATGGCTCCAACCCACCTCTTGTCTTTGCATCTAACCCATCGACTGGAGGAATAAATTCTAGTGCAACGGCAGCAGAATTTACTGCTCTTCAAACTGGAAACCCTTGGGCACTAACGCTTACAAATGATGCGGATCCATTTATATTTGATGCGACTAATACGACAATTAAAATTCAGGTATATAAGCCTGTTTTGACTCCGGTGGCCATCAAGTTTGAGGATTCATCAAATCCTACCGTAAACTTTGTGGAAATACAAATAACAAACACTCTAACGGATCAATGGGAAGAATTGACTTTTGATTTTTCAGGATCAATCGGTGATCAATACGACCGTATTATCATTATCCCAGATTTTGATGCACGAACTGAAGATAGAGTATGTTACTTTGACAACATTCAACTCCCAGATGATAACATTCCTCCGCCACCTCCGCCCGTATCGGGAGACTGCGTAGACTTTGAGGCAGGAGGTCTAGGGGCAAGTTGGACATGGGTCGTTGACCAAAATGATAGCAATCCTGCATTAGGCATAATCGCAAACCCTGTAAGTGGTGGAATTAACACCAGTGCTACAGTCGCCGAGTTTACTGCCCTTCAAACTGGCGCACCTTGGGCATTAACCTATACCGACGATATCAGTGATTTTGTTTT
>JAHDBE010000114.1:6657-8691 GCA_020630555.1 Saprospiraceae bacterium | reverse complement strand
TGCTTCGGGAACATATTTCTTACAAATTTCAAATGACAAGAATTTTGTGGGCAAGAGAATCAATGTTTCTAAATAAGAATCTTTAAACAATTTATATTAGGGTGATGCTTAATAGGGCATCACCCTTTTTTAATTTTTAGTTATGGCACGTTGTCTTTTGTTATTTCTTTTCGTGATGTTGTCTTTTCAAGGGACAACCCAATCCGTTGATCATGTAGAGCCGCCATTCTGGTGGACTGGCATGAAAGATCCTTTCTTACAGCTAATGATTCACGGTGAAGACATTGGAACCTATAATCAGGTCAATTGCTTAAATAAGGGAATTAAGATTCTTGAATCCCATCAAGCGGATAGTCCTAATTATTTATTTGTACACCTTTCTCTGGATCCTTTGGCGAAAGCCGGAAAGTATACTCTCGTATTAACGAATAAGAAAGGAGAGTCAAAAGAAATTACTTACGAATTAAAACAGCGAGATAAAGATTCTGCAACTCGAGAAGGATTTAATTCTTCTGATGTCATTTACCTCATAATGCCAGATCGCTTTGCCAATGGTGACCCTTCAAATGATGAAGTCAATGGGATGCGAGAGGGATTAAATAGAGATTTGCATTATGGAAGACATGGGGGAGATTTAAAGGGGATAGAGGATAACTTAGACTATTTTAAAAACCTTGGTATTACCACATTATGGTTAAATCCTGTATTGGAAAATGACATGGAGGCCTGGTCATATCATGGTTATTCGACAACGGATTATTATAAAATAGATCCGCGACTTGGTTCAAACGAAGATTTCAAACGACTCACTTCTAAAGCATCTGACCTTGGGATCAAAATGGTTATGGATCAGATAGCAAATCATTGTGGTTCTTTTCATTGGTGGATGGAAGACAAGCCCTTCGAAGATTGGATTCATCCGTATCGTTATACGAATCATCGAAAACGCTCATTAAGGGATCCTTATACCACACAGATTGATCGCGAAATTATGGTCCAGGGCTGGTTTGATAAAACAATGCCAGATTTAAACCAGCATAATCCATTTATGGCCTTATATCTAATTCATAATTCGATTTGGTGGATAGAATATTCGGGACTTACCGGAATCAGACAAGATACCTATGGATATCCTTACGCCGATTTTATGGAAGAATGGACCTGTGCGATTATGAATGAGTATCCTAATTTTAATATTGTGGGTGAGGAGTGGTTGGATACTCCATCTAATATCGCATACATACAAGAAGGATATCCCAATACGGATGGTTACAGTTCGTGCTTGCCGAGTGTCATGGATTTTCCTATGATGTTTAATTTAGACCGATCTTTAAATGAGGAAGAAAAATGGGATCATGGCTTGGAACACATCTACCGTAGCTTGACTAAAGACTATAATTATCCTGATCCTAATCAATTAGTCATTTTTGCAGATAACCATGATGGCAGTAGAATCTTTACTAAGCTAAATGAAGATCCAGATTTGACTAAAATGGCCATGGCCTACATTTTTACGATGAGAGGCATTCCACAGATATTTTACGGGACAGAGATTTTAATGAGCAATAAAGACTCCGACGAACATGGAATTATTAGATCCGATTTTCCAGGAGGATGGACTGGTGATTCTACAAATGCTTTTACATCTCAAGCATTAAACACAAGTAGTTTAGATTTTCTTTCGTTTACGAGCAAACTACTTAATTGGCGGAAGAATAAATCTGTTATTCACAATGGGGAACTTGTACATTTTGTACCCGAAAATGGCGTGTATAGCTTTTTTAGATTTGATGACTCCAGTAAGGTTTGGGTTATCCTTAACAAAAACTTAGAACCTTTTAGTTTAGGCTTAAGTCGGTATTCGGAGCAAATTGAAAATTACTCCAAAGCAGTCGATGTGATTTCGGGAGATGTTTTTGATTTGACCAAATCTGAGTTAGAGCTTAAACCAAAGAGGGCCTATATTCTTGAGCTGAATTAGAGTTTGATTAATTTAGAAACATGCGATCCGAATTTGCTTTGTAATTCAATAAA
>JAHDBE010000114.1:2040-6557 GCA_020630555.1 Saprospiraceae bacterium | reverse complement strand
AGAGTTTGATTAATTTAGAAACATGCGATCCGAATTTGCTTTGTAATTCAATAAAATAAATCCCCGCATCTAGATAAGTTAGGTCTATTTGGTCCTTTGCCTTTCGGCGAAAGATAACGCGTCCTTGTAAATCTCTTAAAACAACATAGTCAAGTAAAGTGTCAGATTTAATCTGTACAAAATGCTTTGTAGGATTAGGATAAATATCGACGTCGTATAGTATTTCATCCTTGGTTTTACTAACCTGATTTTCATTATTTGTGTTAAAGGAAAAGTAATCCAAAACCATAAACGGTCCATGCCCATTTGGAATGCGTGCAAATGCTTGATCCTCTGCTAACTCAGGTATAGTGATTGTGTCAATAGGCGCATAGTGATTCGATTTTGAATCATAAATACCCAGAAATTCGCCTGTTCTTTTGATTTTAAAGTTGGCGTGATATTTACCTTGCTCTTCGTCATTGTCTGCCCAAATAATCATATACTCGCCCGGATTCAAAATGTCCTTAGGTAAGGACCATTTTTCCTTTTGTTCGGGATCATCTGTTAGGTAAAAATTCCAAAGGGGTAAAGTCGTATCCCCATCATTATAGATTTCAATCCAATCTTCATATTCTCCAAACTCATCCGTAAAGCCTGAGTCACCAGAGGCAGAAAAGACCTCATTAATTCTTAATCCTGGAGTAGGCCCATATCCAATTTGCTGCACATACCAATGACACTCAGGATACGTACGTATACCTAAATCGGATTCAATAACAATTTTGTAGCGAAGTTTTTCTTCGACTAGATCTTCAAAATCAAATCCAAATGTATTATTAGATAAGACAACTGGATTGTATTCTGATACATCACCGTCATCATGAAGTCGCTGTATGATTACATTATAATTCTGAGGAGATGTGACTTCAAATTCAATACCGATTATATCCTCAGACCAATCTATGGAATGCTTGTTAAGTGCAGCAATGAAATCTGTAGACTCTAATTGTTCTAAAACAGAATTTACACGATAAGAAACATATGGCTTTAATCCATAGGGCACATGTCCTCCTAATAAATTTTCATAAGAAAAAACAAAGTTGTTAAAACTCCATCCGTAATCTTGACCACTAAATGGGTCATTTTCCCGAAAGGGAGAAATTAAATCTAACTTATCATCCCAATAAGATCCGAGATAGGACTCGTTAAAAAACTCAGCGATAAATTGCTCGAAGTAAAAAGAGACTTTGGCTTTGTATTCGTCGATGGCCATGATCTTTTCATAAATCGGTCGATAACTCTGCCCCCAGGAATTATCCCAATCGTAAATGTCTGTGGTTGCCCAATAATTGTTGCTCCAGTCAATGCCAAAAGTATTGTCTAAGTCATATGGGATGTAGGTAAACAATCCAGTGCATGGATCATTATATAGGTAAAAGTTGTTTCTATTCACGATAGGACCATCCCAATTGGATATAAGAACATCCATAGCGATGACACGCAAATAATTTTCTACATCAAACACTTTTTCGATTTCGCAAATAAAGTCTTCCTCAGAAGTATTATTTAATACATCTATGAAATGAGCAATGTCGGAATAGTCTTCATTGGCGCTATTTGTTCGCAAATCATATGCCCTTCGCCCTCCAAATTCTTCTTTATACAATTCTGGGTTGTCTCCTTTGTAATGAAGATCGGCGGGCCAAAGACATTTGTATAAATTTCCATCCTCACTCCCAAATCGTAATTGAGTAAACTCTTCATCAATATGTTCGACATGCGTATATAAACCTCGATACTGAGAGTTAATATATAGAGCTACATGGTTAGAGCGACTCCCAGGAATTCCTGCTTTTCGCATTAAATCCCAAGCGGTTTTAGATCGGACAATACTTGGATCATTGTGTTCACCATTTAAATTCATTTTTTCAAGGCCATAAAATTTTTGGCCTTTTTCAAAACGATTAAAACTTACCTTAAATGATTTTTTAGCCGCGCCTCTAGAGGTGTTTCCACGTAAGCGAAAACCAACAAGGTCTACTGTATCTTTCTCCCCATTTTTCGTAAATACGAAGCTTGCTGGATATTCATAGTTGCTCTCCAGATTTTCAGGATCTAAAATCGCGTTAAGGGAATCCGCATCAATATAAATGTCAATACGAGGGACCGTTGAATCCTCAAAAACATAACCATCCTCTGGAAAATGATATTGGCCTTGAGCCATATGAATCCCCAAAACAAACATGCAAGATGCCGTGAAAATATATTTGATATGTCTTTTAATTTGCCTCATGTATTAAACGCGAATAGGCTTTGTGTAAAAATGACACTTTTTTATTAGTTTCACTATAGCACACTTTCCTAATCTTATTTATATGACAACTCGAAATTGCTTTTTTGTTTTTTTCATTCTCGCATTTCATTTGGGGCATGCCCAAATGTTTGATCACTCAAACGGAGTATCCATTGTCGATATAGATAATAACGGTCTAGAAGACATTTATATCACCCGTCTTGATGCTCCGAATTTACTATTTATTAATAAGGACAATTTTGTTTTTGAAGAAGTGGCCTCAGAATATAATCTTGATATAGGAGGTAAGAGTTTTGCCAGTTTATGGTTTGACGCAGATAATGATGGGGACAAAGATTTGTTTTTAGCAAATCGTTTTGAGCCCAATCAATTCTTTAGAAATAACAACGGCGAGTTTATAAATGAGACGGCCGAATGGGGTCTCGGATATTCAGGGAATCCGGGAAGTGTACATGCCGTTGATATCGATAATGATGGCTTTCTTGATATTTACGTAGCACTGATAAATGAAAATAATCTTCTCTATAAAAATAATGGTTCGGGTGGTTTTACAGACGCTAGCTTGACTACTGGGATTTTTGATAGCGGAACATCTCTTGGAGCCATTTTCGTCGATTTGGACTTGGATGGTGATCAAGACCTGTATCAAACGCGTGATGGAAAACAAGGCAATTTGTATTACGAAAACAATGGTTTTGGACAATTTGCAGATCGCTCAGAACTTTATGGTTTAGACTTTGAAGTGATGGGCATGGGTGTAGATGTCGGGGACCTTGATAATGATGGCGACCTTGATTTTTACTCCACGAATCTTTATGAAAATATCTTATTGCTCAGAAATGATCAAGGAGAATATTCAGACATGGCAGGTGAGTACGGGATGGATGATTATGGTATGGGCTGGGGTACGATTGTCGAAGATTTTGACAACGATGGTTTCGAGGATATCTACATCGCTAATGAGACTGAGTTTATTGTTGAAGGTGAGGCTTACGCCAATGTGTTACATCGTAATAACATGCCATCTGATTTTGTTTTGGATTCATCTGAGCCTTTTCAAGCAAGTTCGTACGGAGCGGCTACCGCTGATTTTAATCTAGATGGCAAAATGGATCTAGTCGTTGCGAATAGAAATGATTTTGGTAACTATCTCTTGAAAAATATAACAGCAGATCAGAATTTTTTAAAATTTGATTTGTCTAGTGAACTCTCAAATCGTGAGGCCATAGGGACACGCTTAGTGGTTCATTCAGAAGGAAAAATGTGGACTCGCGTCAAAGTGGCAGGCTCAGGGTATTCTTCACAAAGTTCTGGAATCCTACATGTCGGGATTGGAGATAATTCTCAAATAGATAGTGTAGAAGTTTTTTGGCCTTCCGGCAAAAGAACAGTGGAGTTTGCACCTGATATTAATACGACGCATACTTTGACGGAAGTCGAATCAGGTGTAACAGGACCATTAATCTGGACAGATCCGAGTTTCCCAACTCAACTCGATGATGTCACTGTTTACTTTGATGCTTCAGAAGGAAATGGAGCCCTTGAGGGATTTAACGGAACAGTCTACGCACATACCGGAGTCATCACATCAAATAGTGCGAATGGCAATGACTGGCAGCATGTCCAAGGAAATTGGGGGCAAGTTGATCCTGCACGTGCCATGACCTCAGAAGGAAATGACGTGTATTCCATAAGCTACAATATCGAAGACTTTTACGACGTCAATCCAGGCGAAGAAGTTTTACAGATGGCCTTTGTTTTTAGAAACGTAGATGGATCGATTGTAGGAAGAGATACGGATGGCTCAGATATTTTTACAGACGTTTATCCACCAGATGATCAGTTGTTTTTACTCGTAAATAGTCCTTCAAGTTCAGGTAATGTCATTATTTCAGAGAGCGATAGTGTGCTCATTGATTTTGAGTTGAATAAAAAAGCATGGGTGACTGTCACAGATAACGGAGAGGTTTTATTTCAAGACTCCACTGTCGCAGAAAATTTTTATGCTTATCCAAACAGCCTTATGGGCCATGAGGTCGTAATTACGGCAACGAAAGATTCTGAATCCATTGAGTTTATATCTAGCTATTTCGTTTTAGAAAGTACAGAGATTGTCGAACCACCAATTGCCCTTGAAGACGGAGTAAATTATTACGGGACGGATAGTTTAATTTTTAGAATGTATGCCCCTGGTAAGCAAAATGCATTTTTCTTATGTCCA
>JAHDBE010000114.1:0-2030 GCA_020630555.1 Saprospiraceae bacterium | reverse complement strand
GAATGAATACGGAATCCAAGATGGATATCAGATGTTCAGAGATGGATCAGGAGATAGATTTTGGATTAGCTTAGCTAAGTCCATTTTTGAAGACGGAAAAAACACCTATCAGTACCTCGTAGATGGGACAATTAAAATTGCGGATCCTTACGCACATGTTGTTTTAGATCCCTGGAATGACGATTGGGTGCCTCAAGATGTTATGTCTGAGCTGCCTGATTACCCGGCGGATTTCACTTCTGGTATTGTCACAGTATTTGATCTTGAACCCTCCAGTTTTGATTGGCAAGTTTCGGATTTTGAAAGACCCGATCAAACGGAATTGGTGATCTATGAAATACTCATGCGAGATTTCCTTGAGGATAAAAACTATAAGTCGCTTTTAGATACTTTGAATTATTTAGATCGACTCGGCGTCAATGCCATCGAGCTGATGCCAATTCAGGAGTTTGAAGGGAATCAGAGTTGGGGATATAATCCTTCCTTCCACATGGCAGTTGATAAATATTACGGGAGTAGAGATCAATTAAAAATGGTCATTGATGAAGCCCATGCACGTGGCATTGCCGTCATTCTTGACGTCGTATTTAATCATGCTTTCAGTCAAAGTCCTTTGTGTCAATTGTATTGGGACTCGGCCAATTTTAGACCATCTGAAGACAGTCCGTACTTAAACGTAACTGCTCGACATCCTTTTAATGTGGGTTATGATTTTAATCATGAAAGTCAGGCTACAAAGTATTGGACTAAACGTGTTTTACAACATTGGATTGATGAATTTAAATTCGACGGTTTCAGATTTGATCTGTCCAAAGGCTTAACACAAACTAATTCTGGATCTAACGCAGATCAGATGTCTCAGTACGATGCAAGTCGTATCACGATTCTTAAAGACTATGCCGATTTCATTTGGAGCTTTGACGAAAGTCTATATGTCATTTTAGAACACTTCGCCTACAACAATGAAGAAACCGAATTGGCTAACTATGGGATGATGCTCTGGGGAAATATCAATCACGAGTTTAATGAAGCCGCCATGGGATACACCTCAGATTTAGATTGGGCCGATCATAAAGTACGTGGATGGAACGACCCACATTTAATTGCTTATCCTGAGAGCCACGATGAAGAGCGATTGATGTATCGAATTCTTGAATACGGAGATGATAACGGCGATTATAACACAAGAGAATTAGAAACTGCCCTAGAAAGAGTGGCTGCTGTGAATACATTGTACATGAGTATTCCAGGTCCTAAGATGATGTGGCAGTTTGTTGAACAGGGTTATGATTTTTCGATTAACCGTTGTGTAAATGGGACTATCAATCCTAATTGCCGACTTGATCCTAAGCCAGTGAGATGGGATTATTTAGATGATCCATTCAGAGAAAAACTTCGTCAACAAACAGAAAACTTACTATACCTAAGAAATAATTATCCCACTTTTCACACTGACGATTATGTCTTTAATGATGGTAATTTCTTCTTAAAAACAGTGCACTTAAATCATCCTGAAATGGATGCTGTTACACTGATTAATTATCGCGTGATCAATTCGGATATCAATCCTAAGTTTCCATACGAGGGAGATTGGTACGAATACTTTACGGGTGATTCTTTGACCGTGGTCAATACGCAAGAGAAACTCACTTTCTCTCCAGGGGAATATCGAATTTATACGTCTCAACCCATAACCCCACCGGGTGGAGTAGTGACATCGATTCACGATTTAACAGAGATAATATCGATTGATGTATTCCCAAATCCTGTAGGTGTTGGACAAGTTATACAATTACCTGAATTGTCTTCGTCAAAGAGAGTTGAGTGGATAAATGCAGTTGGTCAAGTCGTTCGAAATTATACGACCAATGAGTCAACTATTTTAGTTTCTGACAAACTCACCCCTGGATTATATCATTTGAAGATAACTGAGCTTGACACATACCAAAGCCATTTAGCCCGAGTTGTAGTCAAATAGACCATGTGTAATATGCTGTTTGCCTCTGTATAAAGACTTAAGTTCTTTATAT
>JAHDBE010000003.1 GCA_020630555.1 Saprospiraceae bacterium | reverse complement strand
TAATGCTAAAATCTAAGAATTCACTTGCCGTTCTGCCAATTGATCCAAGCAGTCAAAATAGTAAGGGATCCATTTTGGGAGACAAAACGCGAATGCTCCGATTGGTATCTAACGATTCGGTTTTTATTAGGCCATCTCCCTCTTCAAATTTGTTAGGTGGTGTTGCCCCTAATTCAAGAGAAGTGATTCATTTATGTGAATCGTTTGGTGCAGATGTGATCTTCCTAGAAACTGTGGGTGTCGGACAATCAGAAACTAGCGTAAAAGATTTAGTGGATTTGATGCTCGTGCTTATACAACCTGCTTCCGGGGACGACATCCAAGGGATTAAAAGAGGAATCATGGAAATGGGAGACATCTATATTATCAATAAAGATGATGATCAACTCTCTAACGCCGCGCTACATACGAAGAAACAAATTCAAAGTTCGATATCTCTAATGCAACTAAAAGAACATGGTTTAAAACCACAAGCGTTCAGCTGCTCCTCCATTTCTGGTAGAAATATGGATTCTATTTTAAACTCAATTTTAGACTTTGACAAAGAAATTAGTAGTTCAGGCGTAAAAGAAAATATTCGATCTGAACAAAACGAAAATTGGCTTCAGGAATTCAAATGGAACTTAATTAAAAGAAAATTCATGTCTGAGAATATTACAGATAAATCATGGACTAATTCTACAATAGAAAACAATCATTTCTATCAAGCATCCATTCTTATAAAAGAGGTTTAAGTGATTTGAAAGTATTCTCAACATACATATTATTATTTCTAGGCATAAGTTGCTTCTGCCAGGATATTCTCATCCAGAATCCTGTGAAACATCCAATGAGACTGGCAGGAAATTACGGCGAACTAAGGTCAAATCATTTTCATGCAGGACTGGATATTAAATCTTCCAAAGGAATAGTCGGAGATTCTATATTTTCAGTTGATTCTGGATTTGTTTCGCGCATCCGAATAACTTATTCTAGTTATGGAAAAGCACTTTACATCGACCATCCTAGTGGTTACACTTCAGTTTATGCGCATTTATTAAATTTCTCTCCCACAATAGAGGCCTATCTTCATAAAGTCCAAAAGCATTTACAAAGTTACTCCGTAGATATATACATTGATCCAGATCGATTAGCAATAACACCTGGTGAATTTATCGGTATTATGGGATCAACAGGACGATCTTATGGCCCACACCTCCATTTTGAAATGCGTGAAACAGAATCAGAGATTCCAGTTGATCCTCAACGTTTCGGGCTAAATTTTGAAGACACGCGAAAACCAGTTATCGAAGCCATACAAATTCATGCACTATCTCGTGATTTACAGGATTTAAATACCTTCTCCTTGAAAAACAGGTCTATTAAAATTCCTGCTTGGAGAGTAGGAATTTCAGTAAAATTCTATGATCAAATTAATAGGTCAAGTAATCGCCTTGGGATTCGAGAATTACAAATGTACGTTGACGATTCGCTATACTTTAAAAGCACTTTTGATCGAATCTCATTCGATGAAACACGATTTATCAATGCCTCTATTGACTATAAGACTAAATCTCAGAAGAAGCAAAGCTTTTTCAGGTGTTTTAAATTACCCGGAAACCACATAAGTATTTACGATTCCTTAATGACTAACGGTGTTTTTCCTATTTACGGAAGCAAATCACGTAGGATTAGGATCGAGGCCTCAGATTACAGTGGTAATAAAACAACAAAGGAATTTGATATCCGAAGGGATGTCAGTGGTGAATATTCGTCATCAGTCATGACCTCGAATCAAATTCAATATAACCTCCCCTCTTCCTTTACAATTAACAATGTTTCAGTAGTTATTCCGGAAAACGCCCTTTACCAGAATACGAATATTTCTCACAATTCAATGAAACCTGACGAATGGCATATTGGTGATCGATCTATCCCTCTTCATAGACCCATGTCCTTTAAGATTCATAATCCTATTATTGACTCCGATACTTCGAAATGGTTGCTCGCAAGATTTGATGGAAAAAAATGGGTCTCTCATGGTGGGCATATGCTTGATTCAATATTTTACGCTCATTCTAAATATTTCGGAAAATTTAGGTTACAAAAAGACACTATCGCACCTACGATTACTTTACTCGGCAATTCGATTAATATAAAACCTGGTGATCAGCTCAAATTTTCACTTAAGGACAACTTACCTCTTGCTGGAAATGCAAAGGATATGAGTTATTCTTGTTTTATAAATAACGAGTGGGTTGTTGGTGAATACAGTAGCTTCAGAAATACGCTTCTCATTAATATTCCTGAAGAGATCGAAAAACCTATTCATGTTCAAATTCATGCCACGGATGACAGAGGAAATGTCGCCAAAAAGTTATTCAAATTTAATTAAGCCACTAAAGCTTTAAACATTTTACAAGGTGTTCTGTTGGTTCTGTATGACACATTTA
This sequence comes from Saprospiraceae bacterium, assembly GCA_020630555.1. Classification (GTDB taxonomy): domain Bacteria; phylum Bacteroidota; class Bacteroidia; order Chitinophagales; family Saprospiraceae; genus JAHDCZ01. Next base: position 42,664 of record JAHDBE010000003.1, on the reverse strand, counting down.
CAAATAGGAGACCCAGCCCCCGAATTTAAATTACTAAATCAAGATAATGAGGAAGTTAGTTCGAAAGATTATCAGGGTAAAAAATTAATTGTTTTCTTTTATCCGAAAGACAACACGCCCGGATGTACAGCAGAAGCGTGTAGTATTCGTGATAACTATGTTAAATTAAAACGAGGTGGATATGAAATCCTAGGCGTAAGTCCTGACAGCCCAAAAAAACACCGAAACTTCATTGAAAAATTCGACTTTCAGTATCCACTTTTAGCCGATACAGATCAGGAGATGATGAAAGCGTTCGGAATTTGGGGTCCCAAAACGTTTATGGGCAAAAACTATATCGGTGTTCATCGTTCCACTTTCGTAATAGATGAAGAAGGCAAGATTGAGAAAATATATAGCAAAGTAAAGACGAAGGAGCACGGTTCCAACCTAGCTAATGATCTCCTAGGTATAAAACAAAGGTAATCACTGTTTTGGGCTGCTATGAAAACACGCGAGGAAAATCATCATCAATCTCATTTCAGCACTTACATATGCTTCCATATCGTCTTCTATTATCCAATCTCTAGGGTCGTTTAAATACTCTGAATAGAGAATAAAATGCCCATCCTTCTCGCTTTTAACCCACCATTCATTGGTGTCGTCACGATATCTTGTCTCCAACTCTAGTTTCACTTGTCCATCGGATAATTTCCATTGACTATAGTCATTGGACCATTTGGTTCTGGCTATGATAATTTGGTTTCCAGATCGATATTCCCAAACATTTGGGTCATCATTCCATTTTAACTGAATAACACCAGGTAATCCTGCCAAATCAACATTCCATGTCGTATAGTCATTCCTTAATTGCCAACGTATCTCAAATCCAGCTGAATTGTCCTCAGTCATTTGAATTTCCCATTCTCGGAAACTATCATCCCAAACGGCATGCGCAGATTCAAAATATTGGGCGTAAGATGAAGACCATAAAAGCAAAAAAGTGATTATGGTCTGAATCCTTCTCATTAAAAAGGTAAATCTTCGAAGTCATCAGTTATTGTCTGAGGTTCATCAGACATTCCTGGCATAGAAGCATCTCCTTCTGTTGGTGGTGGCATGTCTTGTACCTTTTCTACACGCCATGCATTTAAGTTTGTAAAATACTTTTCATTCCACTCCCGACCTCTTAAATCAAAATGCACCTTAATCTTTTCTCCTTCATTATAACCATCCACTAGTTGACATCTATCCTGTGTCAATTGAAATTTTATCATCTGAGGATATTGACCCTCAGTCTGTATAACAAATTCTCTTGCTTGAAAAGTATCAGTTTTATTTTCCGTTGGAAATATTTTGTGCACACTTCCCTCTATCTCAAACGACATATTTTATTTGTTTATATAAGATTATTAAAAATGTGTAAAATTACACATTACGGATAGACTAACCCAGTATGTAATGATGGAGTTCCATAAAAAAGAAGGGCTTAGGTGGTTGACCTAAGCCCTAAACTTGTAACATTATTTCTTAATCGATTTCGAGACTCACCAAACCTATGTACCCTAACAAATAAAAAGCAAGCATCGAATCAAAGTTTAGTTGGTTTTCCAAACTTTAGAAAAAATGCACAAGCCACTCTTTCCTTGGCACCTAAGTTACGAAAGCTGTTTTTTATTTTCCAAAAACTTTGTGTCGAAATGACAATTAACAGACGTTATTAATACGCTTTAGCGAATAAAACACGTCGAGCACTAGGTTTACCCGTTAGAATGCACTTCCCGGGTTCTTCTTTTGCCTCATTTGGAATACAGCGAATAGTGGCTTTCGTTAATTCTTTGATCTTATCTTCGGTATCTGCAGTCCCATCCCAATGCGCCTCAATAAAACCACCCTTTTCCTCGAGAACAGTTTTAAAATCCTCAAAATTATCTACTGAGGTCGTGTGTTCTGTTCGGTATTTTTTGGCTTTAGCCAAAAGATTTTCTTGAATTTCAGTTAAAAGTTTTTCTATGAAGTCGACGCATCCATTAATATTTACAGAGGTTTTGTCCTTTGTATCTCGACGCGCTATTTCTACCAATCCTTTTTCTAAATCTCTTTTGCCAATTCCGAGTCTAACAGGTACACCCTCCATTTCGTACTGGGCAAATTTGAAACCTGGGCGCTTTTGTGCATCTCTATCGACTTTAACAGATATGCCTTTTTCTTTTAATGACGCGGCAATTTTATCTGCATGTTCCATGATTTCAGGATCAGGTTTTGGAATTGGCACGATAACCACTTGTGTTGGAGCAAGCTTAGGAGGAAGAACCAATCCATCATCATCGGAATGTGTCATAATAAGACCTCCTACTAATCTGGTAGAAACACCCCAAGAAGTCGCCCAAACATATTCCTCTCTATTTTCGTTATTCAGATATTTTACGTCAAAAGCTCTTGCAAAATTTTGTCCTAAAAAATGAGATGTTCCTGCCTGTAGTGCCTTACCATCTTGCATCAATGCCTCTATCGTATATGTCTCATCTGCCCCAGCAAAACGTTCACTTTCCGTTTTTGCTCCCTTAATAACAGGCATAGCCATGTAATCTTCGGCAAAACGCGCGTATACCTCATGAATTAATCGAGCTTCTTCTAACGCTTCTTCTTTAGTAGCATGCGCTGTATGACCTTCTTGCCATAGAAATTCCGCAGTTCTCAAAAAAGGCCGAGTCCGCATTTCCCATCGGACGACATTAGCCCATTGATTAATTAATAACGGTAAATCTCTATACGACTGAATCCAATCTTTGTATGTATTCCAAATAATTGTCTCTGAGGTCGGACGCACAATTAATTCTTCTTCTAAACGTGCACTGGGATCGACAACTACCCCTTTACCGTCAGGGTTATTCATTAAACGATGATGTGTAACAACAGCACACTCTTTAGCAAACCCTTCGACGTGATCAGCTTCCTTACTTAAAAAAGATTTAGGGATAAACAAAGGGAAATAGGCATTTACATGACCTGTTTCCTTGAACATTTGATCAAGTTGGGCTTTCATTTTCTCCCAAATAGCAAAACCAGTGGGTTTTATTACCATACAACCTCGCACGGCGCTATTATCTGCCAAACCCGCTTTTTTGACAATATCTTGATACCATTGCGAGTAATTTTCCGACCTGCTTGTTATCTCTTTAGCCATTGATTATCAACCGTTTTAGTTAAAATTTTACTAATCTCATTAAGAATTGAACCGGAGGCCTCCAGATTTCGTCTAAATCATTGAAAACCTTTGGGAAAAGTCCTAAAGCAACCTTAACTAAGAAAATAGACACTTTAAAACTCTCTTAACTAAAATAAAGGGTCAAAAGTAATAAATTGCGAATGATCATTGTAAGAGAGATGATTTATAAAAAGACTAAACTATTTGCCATGAGAATTAATTTGGACATCAAATCGCTGAGCTTTCTACTAGCCTTGTTATTCACAACTGGTTTACAGGCTCAATTTGACGATCTGTATTACGATCCTGACACGGACGCAGATGTCTACTCTTATGATGACGATTACGAGTATTCATACGATGACGATGAATATGACTATTACGAAGAGGATTACGAATCATATGACTATGATGAATATGATCGTTACCGTTACTCTTCTAGAATTCGAAGGTTTAATAGACCTTATTCTGGTTTTGGATACTTCGATCCATGTTATGTAGATAGCTACTACTATAATCCATATAATACTTGGAATAATGGATGGGGAGCTTCCCCCTTCTTTGGCGGAGGAACTTCAATCTATATTAGCTTTGGAAACAGCTGGGGTTATAATCCATGGGGCTGGAATAGATGGAATCGTTGGAATAGATGGAATCGTTGGAACAGATGGAATAGCTGGAACAGCTGGGGTTATAACAGCTATAACCCATGGGGTTGGAATGGTGGCGGATGGAATGCTGGATTCTGCCCAACTTATGTTGTGAATAATAACAATTGGGTAAATGTAAATAATGTTGCTACTACCAATGGATATTATGGACCAAGAAGATCTGGATCTGTAAGTTCATCAACAAGAGGGCGAACAGATAGCCCTAGATTTAGAGATAACGGTCGGACTAAGGATGCCGCTGCATTAAGCTCCAGAGGTGCTGTAAGTACGAGGACTGATAGAACTTCAAGATCTGCCCGAACAGAATCTATGTCAGATTCGAAGCCTAGAACTAAACGTACTAGAATCTACGACCGTAAGTATAGACAGTCTGAAAGAACAAATACTCAAAGTCGAAATTATAACCGCAGTGACAGAACTCAGCGACAGTCAGAAAGACCTGACAGAAGTCGTTATAACAGAAATGACAGATCTCAGCAAGGTCCAACGAGCACGCGCTCAAATCGATCAAATAGAAGTTCGACTAAATCAAGTCGGTCTTCTTCAGGAGGATCAAAGATGCGCTCAAATAGTTCTTCAAGATCTTCACGATCAAGTACAAGATCAAGTCGATCAAGTAGTCGAAGCTCGAGTTCCAAATCATCGAGCCGAAGTTCACGCCGAGGCGGAAGATAATCGACGCTAAAAATTTAAAGGTGGATCTTAGTGTCCACCTTTTTTTTACCCCTTTCTCAACGAAATGAAATAATATGCTAAAGAAATTAATATACTTGGGAATCGTTTTAGGATTTTCACACGGTCTACACGCTCAGAATTATTCAGAGATTTTAAAACTTACCCAACTTAATGATGGAACTACTGCGCGAACCATGGGTGTAGCAGGAGCTTTCGGAGCAATGGGCGGTGATTACGGTAGTTTAGCCATTAACCCAGCGGGGCTGGGCGATTACCGTAAATCAGAGTTTATATTTAGCCCAGTCATAAGGAGTTATTCTAATGATGCCACATTAGAAGGTAACAGCCCAAGAAATACCACTGGTTCAGGATTTGGAATTTTAAACTTAGGTGTCGTTTTTAGTAACAACACTGCTGGATCTAGTTGGCAAACTTCTAACTTTTCCATTGGCTTAAGCCAAATAAACAACTTCAGCGAAGAATTTGCTTATGAAGGAACCACACCAGGAAGTATCACAGAGCGATTTTTAGAGTTGGGTAATTTTGCTGGATCGGTAGATGCCTTAGATAATTTTGAAGCAGGCCTGGCTTGGGATGTGGGCGCATTATATTTTGATACCAATGAAAATTTCGTGACTGATTTTCCAACAGCAGATACGAGAGTCTTTAAAGAACAATTTGTTAGAAGAAGTGGTAGAATAAATCAGCTTGATTTTGCTTGGGGAGGAAATTTAAATAACAAGGTAAACTTCGGTGTATCGGCAGGAGTTCCCTTCTTCACTTTTGAGGAAACGAAAGTTTATGAAGAGATAGATCAAGATGGAAGTGTACCATTTTTTGAAAGACTTCAGTTCACAGAATTTATAAACACCTCTGGTGTTGGATTTAATTTAAAAGTTGGAACCGTTTTAAAGCCCACAAGAAATATCCGAATTGGTGCTGCAATTCATTCCCCAACTTGGTACTCTGTAGATGATAGTTATAATAACTCTCTTGAGTATGTATATAATGATAATGGCATTGTATCTAATAGCGTTGATTCTCCAACTGGTGCTTTTGACTATCGCATAAATACAACATGGCGAGCCATCGGTAGTGTTGGAGGAATATTCAGAGTAGGTGCTTTAAGAGGATTTGTGAATGCGGATTTTGAATATCTCGATTACCGAAATGGTAATTTTAATCTAACAGAGAATTCTACAGATCCAGATGTCTTGGATTTTGAATTGGAATTAAATCAGCAAATTGATACAGAATTAAATTCGGCGTTAAACGTAAGATTAGGTACGGAGCTGGGATACGATATCTGGAGATTTAGAGGTGGTGTTGCTTTAAATGGTTCTCCTTATTCAATTGATGATCAGTCAAGCAACAACCAGGTATACAGTCTTGGATTTGGGTTACGACAAGACCGCTTCTTTTTAGATGTCGCTTATCAATTATCTAAAACAGAAGAGGGTTACATCCCATTTGTGGTTCTAGAAGAGAGTGCTCAGCAGTTTGCAAATGTCGAGGGGACTCGAAGCAATATAGCTTTAACGGCAGGTTTTAAATTCTAGCTAGATTATATTGAAATAATATTAAGCCCTCGTCGGAGGGCTTTTTTTTTGGCTTCCAGTAAATATTGTTATCTTACGAATAGTTAGTACAACAAGTATTTATGAATACTCTACTTAACATTGATAAAAAGGAACAATTATTCGGTTTTCTCATTGAGCGTACGGCTAAAAAGATGAAGCAGGCTTTCGCCAAAGAATTACTTACGAATGAAGCAGGCATCACAGTCGACCAATGGGTCATTCTAAATATTCTTAATGAAGACAATGGCATAAGTCAATTTGAAATTGCCAAAAAAGCATATAAGGACGCGCCTACAGTCACCAGAATAATTGATCTCTTAGAATCTAAATCATTCATTGAGCGTAAAGCTGCAAAAAACGATAGACGTCGATTTGAGATACATCTTCGTCATGAAGGTAAAAATGTAGTGAAGAAAATCTTACCATTGGCGAAAGCCTTTAGAAGAAGGTGTTATGAAGGCTTATCGGATCGAGAACTAAAATCGCTAGAGAAAACCATGAATACAATTTTTGAAAATTTAAACCTAAGCTAAATGCATTATTACAGCATGGGAAAAATTCCGCAGAAGCGGCATACCCAATTTAGAAAGGAAGACAATAGCTTATACAGCGAGCAGTTATTTTCTACGGAAGGGTTTAGTGATGTGTATTCTTTACTCTACCATTGTAATCCCCCGACTCAGATTGTACAAGTCGGTGACCCCTACTCTATTTCACCTAAAACAATACACGACAAACAACTAAAACATAGAAGTCTCAGAGGTTTTAGTGTAAAACCTGAAAATGATTATTTAGAATCGCGAAAAGCAGTACTCGTTAATAACGATTGTAAGATCATTTTATCAGCGCCTCGTCAAAGTATGAATGATTACTTTTTTAAAAATGCAGATGCGGATGAAGTTATCTTTGTACATGAAGGAACAGGAACATTAAAAACCATGTATGGAAATATTCCATTTGAGTATGGTGATTACTTTGTGGTGCCGCTTGGGACGATTTATCAGATGTAATTTGATACGGATAAAAATCGACTCTTCATAGTGGAATCATATAGCGCTATTATAACACCAAATCGTTACAGAAATAAATTTGGACAGTTGCTAGAGCATTCTCCATTTTGCGAAAGAGACATTCGCAAACCCTCAGAGTTGGAAACCTACGATAAAAAAGGAGAATTCTTGTTAAAAATTCAAAAGCAGGATAACATTTATCCATATCACTATCTATCACATCCATTTGATGTAGTGGGATGGGATGGCTATGTTTATCCCTATGCATTTTCTATACATAACTTCGAACCAATAACAGGCCGTGTGCATCAGCCACCTCCGGTTCACCAGACTTTCTCCGCACGAAATTTTGTCATTTGCTCTTTTGTACCAAGACTGTACGACTATCATCCTCTATCCATTCCAGCTCCATATAATCATAGCAACATTGACAGTGATGAGGTTTTATACTACGTCGATGGTGATTTTATGAGTCGTAAGAGTGTTGAGAAAGGCATGATCACACTTCATCCTGGAGGAATTCCGCATGGACCTCACCCGGGAACAGTTGAAAAAAGCATTGGAGCCAAGGGTACTCATGAACTGGCAGTCATGGTAGACACTTTTAAACCTTTACTCATGACAGAAATTGCCGCAGAAATAGAAAACCCAGATTACTATAAGAGTTGGTTAGAACATGATGTTCCACCCAATGGTGTCAGAATGAATAATATAACTTCGTAAAAAACAAACTATGGATACGTTAACACAAAATAAAACACAAGAGATTTTAGATACATTTCCAATAAATGGAACGGATCACGTCGAATTCTATGTAGGTAATGCTAAGCAGTCTGCCTTATTTTATCAGCATTGTTTTGGGTTTGATTTAGTGGCATATAAAGGCCCAGAGACTGGTAGTCGGGATACGATCAGTTATGTTTTACAACAAAACAAAATCCGTTTTGTATTGAGTTCATCTGTAAAGAGTAATCACGAAATCATGAGGCATGTTGATCTTCATGGTGATGGGGTTAAAGTTTTGGCGCTATGGGTTGATGACGCAAAAGACGCATACGATAAGGCCATTGCTAAAGGAGCAGAGAGTGCCTTTGAACCCTTTGTCTCTAAAGATGATGATGGTGAAGTCGTGATGGCTGGAATAAAAACTTACGGTGAAACGATTCATACACTTGTTGAAAGAAAAAATTACACTGGCGCCTTTTTACCAGGTTTTATTGCAAAAACCAATGCTGCCAATGGCAATGGTACAGGGCTACAATACATAGATCATTGTGTGGGTAATGTCGAGTTAGGTAAGATGAATCATTGGGTAAAATTTTACCAAGAAGTTCTTGGTTTTAAGTTATTAATCACCTTTGATGACAAGGATATTTCTACTAAGTATACCGCTCTCATGAGTAAAGTAGTTAGTAATGGAAATGGCTATATAAAATTTCCAATTAACGAACCTGCAGAAGGGTTAAAAAGATCTCAGATTGATGAGTATTTAGATTTTTACAAAGGGGCGGGTGTACAGCATGTTGCGATTGCTACCAATGACATTTGTACAACGGTGAGAGAACTTCGAAATCGAGGAATTGATTTCTTATACGTTCCAGACAATTATTATGAGGATGTATTGGACCGCGTCGGAGATATTGAAGAGGACTTAGCCACATTAAAGGAATTAAATATCCTTATTGACCGAGATGAGGAGGGTTATCTTCTACAAATATTTACTAAACCACTTCAGGATAGACCTACTGTATTTTTTGAAATCATCCAAAGAAGAGGTGCGCAGTCTTTTGGAAAAGGAAATTTTAAAGCTCTATTTGAAGCCATCGAAAGAGAGCAAGCTATACGAGGCACTTTGTAACTATCATTAAAAAATATATGGAAAGGGATAATCGTAGCGTTATTCCCTTTCTCTTCCAAAATGCTGAACCCAATATCGTCCTACTCGAGCTACGGCCATATCTTCGACATTAGCATTCATGAGCATTTTACAATGTGTTTCTGAATCAATCCAATCTTGAAAAACCTGTTTAAAATTAGTTTGACCCTTACCGATATTTTCTCCTACAACCTGCCAGTTATAACCAAAACTCTCAATGCGCTCTGCGATATTTTCTCCTCGTCTTCCATAATGCGAGAAAAAATTGTATTGCTTCATTTGTCTAGCATGAGATCGCGCGGATTTATAGAGTGTGTTATTCCATTGAAGAGGTGCGACTGGTTCCATCCATTCATTTCCACATTTACATCCTTCGGCTCTTAAAGTATTAACTTCTTTCATCATGTAGCTTTTAGCTCTATCCGATGGATTTAAGAGAAGCATTACCAGTTGTATGTAGAAAAGGATTGACATAGCTTTAAAACGATTCTACTAAACGAATTAGTCTGTATGAAAGTCAACAAGTTTTAAACATGCTTGGTTTATCATATCATATACTTTATCAAAACCTCCTTCATAATAAGGATCTGGCACGCCCCTATTTTCATTTGGATAACTATAATTTAATAACATGACCAATTTATTTCGGTCAGATTCATTTTTGGCCATTCTTAAAATGTTATTGTAATTATTAGTATCCATGGCGACGACCAAGTCAAACCGATTAAAATCCTCATAAACGAATAATCTGGACCTTTGATTTCGGATATTAATATTATGGGAATCACAAATAAGGATTGAATCATTATGAGGCATCTCTCCATTATGCCAAGAGGAAGTTCCAGCGGAATCAACCATCCAATCCAGACCTTTTTCTTTGATTAAATTTTCTAGTACACCGTGTGCAATAGGTGATCGACAAATATTACCCAGACACACCATTAAGATGTTCATGATTTAAGCTTTTTTATTCGTTTGCTGCGAAAAAAGAAAGATAGCCCAAATACCAAATAATCATGAAAACCCTAGTGCGAAATTTCCGAAGAATTATTGCAGCTCCACCACTTTTATGTAGTCGGGACCTCCATCGACTGGATATCCCTCTATCTTATTTCCCTTGATGGTAACAACTGTGTTAACAAAGTCATCTAGATTTACTTTGTCTGATTGCAACGCGTAAAACTCAGAATCTGTAGACAAAACGTGGGTCCCGTATTGATAGGTGGTAATTCCTTGGACAGTTAAAGATCCTGTAAGTTCTATTTCAAAACTTTTAGTATTCTCATCTCCACAAGAGAATGCCATTAGAGCGAAAAAAGTATATAAAACAATTATTTTTTTCATATCACTGATTTAAAATTAGAATTCGATTAAATGAGATTTTCCTTTAACTCCATTTGACCAAGCCCAATTTTCAAATAAATGCAATTTGTTATTAATGGTTTTTATTTCGGATTCGCAGGTTCCAGATTTTATTTCATCCTTATCAGAGACATGATGATAGTTAAATCTGAGCATCTTGCCTTTTCGCGTCCCCATTAAATTTCCACACTTGATTTGGCCACCAGAATAATTCGCCCAGATTAAGTTATCTCTTTGGAAGTAATTAAAAATGGTATTATCATCAACTTGTCCTGTTTCAGAATTACTTAAAGCTCTGAAGCGTTTGTTGTTTAGGTTCTGACTTTCGTCAATTGAATTTAGATTTTCAATTCGATCGTCAATTGTGTTTGGTTTGGAAATCAAAATAAATTCTAAATCAATGTTACCAATATTTTCTATACGATGAATTTGAGTTGGTTCAACGACAAAACATTCATCCTGATTTACTTCATGAAACTTTCCATTTAATTCAAACAAAGCCTTTCCTTTTACAATATAAAACCACTGTTTAGCCATTTTATGAGAGTGCAAAGATTCAGAAACACCTTGCGCCATTCTTTCTTTTAAAATGGACAATTCATGGTCAAAACATAAACGCCATGCTTCACCTTCGTTGGCCCATTGATATCGCTCTAAATCAGATAATTTAATGTGCATCGAAATAGTTTGATGGTAAAGTTAGAGCAATAAATTGGGGTAAAATTGTCAAAATTTAAACTCGGCCTATTATAAGCTGTTTAAACAGCTTATATATAGATACCCTAAAATTTGACAATATAACCGCCGAACTAAAATTTAACATTTACTCGTTATCCTTGAGTTTCATCCAACCTTGTACAGTATTGCTACCAAACCATGTCACATGGGAAGCATGGATAGTATATGGATCATAAAGAATATATCCATCAAGATCAAAAAATGGTTCGCAAGAAATGACTGTTTTGTTTTGTAGTCTCTTATCGCCGATGTTAAAATCTTCAATTAATCCGATGTCGTTTCCAATAAAGGGATCATTTGAATTGATGTACAATTGACAATCGTCTTGAATCAAATTTAGATCGTGCGTAGGATTTTTAAAGATGGTATCATTCGCGTAAAAGAAAAACAGTTGAGAGCTATGCCGTTCGGGTATTAACACATAATCTTCCGTATCATTTACAGTATGCGTAAACGGATTAGTGAAACTGTCGTAAGAATCAGAATACGGTGTAAAATATTCGAAAAGTACATAGGTGTTTTCTATTTGAGTTCCATGAACATCCACGATCAAGGTATCAGATAAAAACTCCACTTGACTTATATCTGAGCAATCTGCAGAATATTTAACAAACGCCAAACGCTGTCCATGTTCGAGATCTTGTAGATTTAAAGGCTTATCAATTTTAAAGGAACGCGTAGAAACTTCTTGATCATCACCACAAGACATAAGGAATAGAGTACATAGGCAGAGTGAGAAACAAAATCTTTTCATGGTTGTGTTTTTTCTGATAGACGGAAAAAACAACGGGAGGGGTTGGGTTACCCTTTGACGAAAGTCAAAACCAATTAAAACATAAAAAAAAAGCAAAAAAAAGCCGCCCGAAGACGAAAACGGGCGGCTGAAATCTTGAATAATTAACCTTACTCAATCTCAATCATCTTACGAGTGGCAATATTTGTGCCACTCTCTAATTGATAGTAGAGAACTCCACTAGCTTTTAGATCGTCTTTAGTGAGAACTACACTATTATATCCTTTAGCATAGTTACCTCTGATGACATTAAGTTGCTTTCCTGTTACATCGAAAATTGTCAATGTAGCAGATCCAGCTTCTGGTAAGGTAAATCCTACGATTGTTTGACCTTTGAATGGGTTTGGTTGGTTTTGGAATAACTCGAAAGTTCCTCCAGCGATCAACTCATCACCGCTTCTAAAGTTCAATGTTACATCCGCTACAACACCATTGATGTCATAAGCTTCTGCTCTTGTTACCGTAGAACCAAATTGTATCATATCACTCAATTGACCGGCTTTTTCAGCGACTAAGGTCAATGTGAATAATGCATCATTTTCGTTAGCAGAAACACCATTACTAGCGTTCCAACTTGTTGTGATCTGGTTATCAGCAATCATTCCAAAGTTGCTTGCGTTCATGTTAAGTGCTTCTTTTCCGAAGTCTACAAAACGTGCATCACTTAAGTTGATTGTGTATTGATATCCTACCACTTTCGTGAAATTATTAGCGTAAACTGGTACAGTGATTTCCTGACCAGCAGTTACTTCCATATCATTGATGACAAAATCTAATGATTGGTTTGATCTATTCTCAACAGCTTCTGCGTTAACATTGGCTGTAGCCGAACCGTTTACATCCCCTATCTTGATGGCCACGAAGGTTTCATTCATTTGATCAGAAATCAAATTGTTTAAGTTAATCACTTCCACAAATGGGAATGGATCAGATGGATTACCAAACACTTGAGATGCATCTGCAAATCTCCAGCTATCGTTTGATGGTAATTCTGTGTAGATTCCAAGAATCAACTTTCTTAATTCGATTAAATCAATGGCACTTACATTCGTATCTCCATTTACATCTGCCGCAATAACCTTATACGGAGAAGCAAGAGGCTGTAAGTTTAAAATGTGCTTCTGGATTAGCACTAAATCTAAAGTACTTACTCCATTCATGTAGTCGTCATTTTTCTGACCACCTACATTATAATCCACATACATTGGATTAGAAGCAAAGCCATAATGACCGTCTGTGTCAGTCATATCTGTTTTAGGGAATTCAGGAAGAATAGATTGAAGAGTCATTTCGACGCCTTCTACATTTACTCCATTTTCAGTTGTCACGTTACCGGCAATCTGAGCAGATTGAGTTTCGCCACAACCACCCTGGTTGTCAATCAATGTTAAATTAACAGTGCAGTAATCGTAATTGTCTTTTTCATCCCATACGTACACTTCTACTTCGATCGTATTACCTTCTTCTGGTAAATCATCGCAATCAAATACTTTTGCAGAACACTTAAGTGATGGTACGTAATCTGGATCTAAATCCGGGTGTGTCTTTGAGAATGTGAAACGAAGATCTTCTTGCTCTGAGCAATTGTCAAAGCTACCGAGATCGAAGTCACACGCCCACAACGCTACTTGGCCATTTTCCATAAGCGCTGTACTTAAATTGACACAGTAAGGAGTGGGGGCCTTCTTATCTACGACCATGAATGTTGTAGAACAACTTGTAGTGTTTCCACAACCGTCTCTAACTTTCCATAGAACACGGTGATTGTACATACTTCCTTCGATGTCTTCAGGAATTGTCACTTTCACTTGTTCGCCAGAAGCTGAAACTGCCGAAAGGATATAATCTACTGAACCGTCACCCCATAAATCTATCTCAATATCCCATTTTAGCCAGTCACTGGCACAGTCCCCATTATCCTCAGCGGTATTAGTTAACATAACCGCTCTATTTTCACATTCTATACCGTCACCATCCGCATCGTTATGATCATTAACTTCCATCATAAGATCGTCGCATTCAAATAAAGTAGGTGCAATATTGTCTTCTACTTTTACAACTTGCGTATGGAACCATATTCCAAATACGTACCCGTCATCAGTCGGGTCGTACACTGTATTTAAATCTGTATCGTTTGGATCGTACTGACACCAGTCGATTACTGTGTAGTGGTTTAGTATTTTGAAACATGCGCCATCCTCGAATAAGAATGTATCCGATTCTACACTATAACCAATTAAGTCACATGGTCCTGGATTCCAAGTAGGCTCACTTGGACTTGGCTGCATACAATCTACAGTAATATCTCCAGGCCAGTTGATATCATCACCATCAAATGGATTTAAAGCTGTCTTATCAATAACCTGAGTACAGAAAACATCTGGTCTTCCAACCACAAACCATCTACGGTAAATAGTACCTACTCCACAAGAGTTAACAGTATTTATATCCGTATAATCTACATTAGAAGCCCCACAAGTGCCATAAGCCGTTGCTTGACCTACAATATTTAAGTCTTCGCAATCTGTATCACAATCTACTACGATGTTAGGTGGACAACTTATTACTGGAGCTAATTTATCTTCGATTCGGACATTAGCCCACGTTTCGTTAAAATTATCTCCTGCTGAACCATAGACGCCATTCATATCTCCGTCATCCCATACGCGTAACCAAACTTGTACTACAGCATAATCATTAACACCGTCGCCATCTTCGTCAACTCCATTTAGACCATAAATATCATCACAACAGAATTTAACGAAAGCGCCATCATCTGGATCCGATCCAGAATCAAACGAGTGTCCGTCATTGTTGTAGGTTGTATTACCTGTAATTCCACAATTTTGAGACTCTCTTCGAACTTCTAAGTGAACTGGAGAACATCCATCATGAGATCCATTATCAATAGATGCTGCATATAATTTACCTAGACCCTCTCCAGAAGATCCACTGCTTGTCAATGATATAACTATATCTTGCTTAGCAACAGCAACAGGAGCTGCATTATCCACCACAGAAACTGTAATATCAAATGAAGATGAATTACCACAACAATCAGTCGCAGTATATGTAAATGTGTGTACTCCTTTAGGTGCATCATCTACAAAATACTGTCCTAAAGAACTATTGTAAGTAATCAAAACACCTACAGGACCAGTGACTGTATAATCTACATCAAATGAACAGTTGTCATGTAAAATATTAGGTGCCGGAAGATAAGTACTTGCTGTACATCCCCAAGGATCTGTACTTACAGTAACATCATCCACATCTAAAGTAGGTGCTTCTGTATCGGCTGCTTTAATAATTTGAACAAATGAGATGCTCGAATTATCACACCAATCAAAAACATTCCATGTTCTAATAACTTTTACATTATCATCTCCACCACAACCATCACCACAAAGTGGAATTTCTTGATCTGTGTATGTCACTGCCAGATTACAAATGGCACCATCTACAGGCCATCCATTAACTGTAGGCCATGCCATAGTATATGCTGTAGCAGAACCCACTAATGGTAATTGAAAATCATAAATATCTTGAGGAGTAGTTCCTACTCCACAATTTAAATCTACTGAAGAAACTGGTGCAACAACTTCTGCTAAATCAATTGGTGCAAAGTATAAAGACTGAGACCAAGGATCAGATGCATTTCCACATTCATCTGTACATATCCATGTACGTGTAGTGATTGTTCCTGCGCATTGGTCAGAAACAGTAACATCAGAGTAGACACAGTCGTAGCTACTACAGTTTTCGTCAACTGCCGGCCAAGGTGCCGCAGTTACTTCATCAATTTTATTACAAGGATATTCGCAAATATCACTTGTAAGTGTAATGTCGTATCCACAAGTGAACGGATTAACACAAATAGCGAGTTCGTATTCTCCTGCTGTTAAAAACGCTGTACCGACAGAAGTAGATCCAAAAGTCGCACTTGCTCCTCCTAATGCAACAAATCCTGCACAAGGATCTGCTGGATTAAATGTTCCTGCTGGAATCACACCAAAAACATAATCACAACCTACGGGAAGTGCTGGTGTTAAAGTATAATTTCCATCAGCAGGTGCTGTAAACGGTACAAGTTCATACGCTACGTCTGATGGAAGTACAGCATTAGGTAATCCCACTGATGCGCCTAAGGCAGCACAAGTAACACCGAATGTTCCTAAAGTGTTTGTTCCATCAACACTACCTACAAAACTTGTAGTAAATAAAGTTCCACCGTTTGGACAAGAATTAACACCAGTGATCACTGGCTTAAGTTTGTCTTCTACAGTAATTGTTCCCCAACAGCTATTGCCAGATGGGACATGAGTAGCTGTAACAGTATAGGTTCCTTTCGCTGTTACAGTAACAGTTTGTCCTGTTGTACCATCAATGGTTACAGTCCAGTCCGCTGGGACTAATCCAGGATCTTCACCCTCCAAAATCATTTCTGGAGTGATTTCCGCTTCGCAGTTATCATCTAGTGACACTTGTACATTGTCGTTACAAGCAATTGCTTGCGCAGATGATGAACTAACCAAAATAAACTGGAAACAGAAAGTTAAAATTAGTGCAAACAGAGGTAGACTACCCCCGCTTATGCGTAAATTTCTTTTACACATGGGCATTGAATTTTGGTTATTAAAAAAATGAGTTTTGTGTTCTCCGAAGAGAACGGTAGTGTCCAAAAATCTTAGGGGGGAGAATGACTTAAAGGGGGAATGTCAGATTTTGTCGAAAGCAAATATAGACGCCGGCCTAACTCTTTACTAATTGGTCTTTGGGTATTTTTTAAAAATAATTTTTACTAATAAATGGAATTTCTAATATGTCCAAACATTACATTCCAGAAAAAATGGCATAACTGATTGTAACTAAACCGATTGCAGTTTTAAAATGATATCATCTAGAATCTGGGTCTTGTTTTTTCTTTGGTATTGTAAAATCCATCTTGGATGAGGGAGTGGAATTAATTCATCAAAAAATCCATATTTATCATTTAAAGTCCTCATTGATTTTAGATTTTTTCCTTTTCCTAAAATAAAACAGACCTCTGTTTTGAGGTTCATTTTTAAGGTATCATTTAGATGGTTTACTATATATTTCTCTATGCGCTTTTCAAGTATCACGTCGTCATAGTAATTATAATTAATGCCTTCTTTTGTAAATCCCACTGGACATACTGAGGAAATGAAGAATTTAGAGTAAAACTCATATGGTCCACCCATATGATCTATGAGTTCATAAATTAGGATCGAAGAAAGTTCCTTTTTTTTATTTAGCTTATTAGGAATATCACAATGGGATTCTAAATGATAAGGATCAGTAAAGGCTACTCCTGTTAGTCCGGCACCAAGTCTTCCAGGGTTTATGCCTAAAATTAGATGACGTGTTTGAGTATCATTATAGTATTTAATATAGAATTGTGAAAGTATATGCCGTACTGATAAAGAATCAAAAGGAAACAAAACATCGATGCCCTTAGGAAGTCTTTTGGGCTTCTCAAGGGCATCAAAATATTGTAGAATATGATCTGCAAAAATCAAGTCAATAAAGTCTTATTGCTTCAGCATCTTGGCTATTTCTTTTTGCTCATATTTCTCAGCATAATCCATAGCCGTCTTTCCTTGCTTACTGGTAGCATTTATATCTGCTCCTTTGTCCAACAACATCTTGACGGCATCCTTGTTTCCATATTTTACGGCATACATTAATGGGGTCTTGTCTTCACAGTACGCGTTTAAATCAAGTTGGCGATCAAACAAACATCGATTGAGAACTATTTTTTTGTCTAACTTGATAGCCAAGGAAACAATGTTATACTTAGTCCCTTTTAGCTCGAAACAACTATTAATATTGTATTCCTTACTATTTAATATTTCATTAAGGGCGTAAGTATTATCCTCTTGAACGGCTTTCATAACTTCAGCGTCGATGCTTTGCGAAAACAAATGACCACTGACAAGAATAAAGAGAAGTGTGCTTAAGTTTCGGATATTCATATTGTAGTTTTTTATAATATAAAGGTACAATTAGAACTTCAGATATAAAACATTCTTCAACTATTCTATATTGATTTAGATTTAA
The DNA here is from genome assembly GCA_020630555.1 of Saprospiraceae bacterium. Lineage (GTDB taxonomy): Bacteria > Bacteroidota > Bacteroidia > Chitinophagales > Saprospiraceae > JAHDCZ01. The sequence continues at coordinate 24,691 of JAHDBE010000003.1, read as the reverse complement.
GGCTCTGAAAACGGGCGAATAAATCTGCTTATTTTAGGTACAGGAAAATTTTAAGTTTGAATATGATTACAAAAGCAAGTTTTCAATATTTAAAGGATCTGACCAATAACAATCATAAAGAATGGTTTGATTCGAACAAGTCGCGATATAACATGGCACATGAGGAGATGATAGGATTTGCCGAAGAGCTCATGATACACATGAACAAGCATGACCAACTCGTCCCTATGACTGGGAAGAAATCCTTGTTTAGGATTTATAGAGATGTGCGGTTTTCTAAAGATAAAACACCCTATAAAAATTACTTTGCCGGAAGACTAAAAAGAGATACAGATTGGTTAAGAGGTGGTTATTATTACAAAGTCCAACCGGGAGGAAATTCAATGGTAGGATGTGGTTTTTGGAATCCAAATCCCTCAGATTTAAAATTGATCCGAGAACAAATTTCGGCAGATCCTACCCCACTCCGAAAGATTCTAAACGCAAAAAAATTTAAAGAGCTATTTGGAGAGTTGGAAGGAGATCAGGTAAAGACCGCCCCCAAAGGATTTTCAAAAGAAGATCCTGCCATCGATCTTTTACGGTATAAACAATTCATAGTCGGTCGAAAATTTACCGACAAAGAAGTACTCGATAAAAATTTTGTAAAAGAAGTCAATAAGTCATTTAAAGGAGTACGTCCGTTTTTTGACTATATGAGTGAGATATTAACACACGACTTAAATGGGTTGCCCTTATACTAATGGATTTAAAATTTCATTATGACGCTTCTGAGCATCTAAAAACACTGAGTAAAAACGAAATTCTCATTTGGAAGTTATTTTGTTTATCGCTTGTTTTAAGTGGAATGTTCATTGTGATCTTTCATCATAAATTTGAAGTTTGGAAGATTGCATTTCACGGCGCGATGGCCGCTCTCGGAATTTATATGTTTTTAAATCCACACAAAAGTTTGCGACGAAACTATCGTCCGAAACAGAAGTACATATCCATTGACGAAAGTCAGATCAAATGGAAACTTAAAAGTAGAGACTCTGAAGCACAACTAGATCTTAATAAGTGCGACAAACTGGCTATTACTAGTGGAGATGTTAGGTTTATGTATAATGATAAAGAACATGTTTTATCCTTTCATTTAATCGACAATAACCCTAGTCGAGTTTACAAAAGTGGTTATCCCATACTTATCTACTCTAGGAATCAACTAAGCTCTATTCGTGTTCATTAAATTAAAGGATTAGACTTTCGTCAAAAATCGACTACTATGGGAGGATCAGGACATGCAATAGCAATGATTAAAAGTCTTCAAATGAACAGGGCTCTAAGGCAGCGCACTCGAAAAAAATACAGAGAAAAATTAGAAGCACTTAGAGAATACGCACCACAAGACACAAAGAGACTGAACACCAAAAATTTAAAGAAATACACTAGGGAAGAAAAAGAGAAGTTGAAAAAGGAGATACGGCGTACGATCTGGGAAGACCGTCGTAAGGCATATATAAAAACATGTATTTCTTTAATAGCATTAGCCGTCGTCCTTTACTTTATGTATTTTGAAATAAAGCCGTTTCTTTAATGAAACATATGTGTTATGTCTTCTTCACTTATTTCTAAAAGTATTCGAGGCTTCATAGGAGCTAAAAATTATATTGAAAGTCAAGGGTTTTACAGAGAATTAGGTTTTTATGTTCGTCCTGTGAGTTCGACTATGTCCTATGTAGAAATACAAGAAGGACTTGGTTTCTATCTTCAAGATTACTACGTTAAAAAATGGGTAAACAACAGCATGTTGTTTTTAGAATTAGAAAATCTTGATGCTTGGGAGGATTACCTTAAGTCAAAAAAACTCGACCTGAAATATAAGTATGTGCGTTTTACAGAGATCATAGAGGAGGATTGGGGAAGAGAATTTTTTATGCATGATCCGAGTGGTGTGTTATGGCATTTTGGGAGTTTTAAACCCGACTCTTGAATAAATTAAAGCTTCTGAATATAAAATCTCATACTCATTACAGAGCTTTCCGTACTTTTATTTCTTCGTGAAGATATTTTATTTCTGCTCGTCCTTGAATTTTGAAGAATGATTTTTAATTCTATTGAATTTACGATCTTCCTACCCACAGTATTTATTCTTTACTGGCATGTATTCAATAGAAATCTTAAAGTTCAGAATTTTTTTCTCGTAATTGCCAGTTATATATTTTATGGATGGTGGGATTACAGATTCCTTAGCTTAATAATATTGAGTTCCTCAGTAGATTTTTTGATTGGGTATCGTTTGGGAAACAATTCTAATTTACGCACAAGGAAAATTCTATTATGGATATCAGTTTTTGTAAATCTGGGGATTCTCGGAATCTTCAAATATTACAACTTCTTCGCTGAAAGCTTCGCCTCTGCATTTAGTATGTTTGGAAAGAATTTCGAAATCTCTCAATTAAACGTCATTCTACCGGTTGGAATAAGTTTCTATACATTTCAAACTTTAAGTTATACCATAGACGTTTATCGAAGGAAATTAGAGCCCGAGAAGGATTTAATTTCATTTTTTGCATTCGTGAGTTTCTTCCCTCAGTTGGTTGCAGGCCCAATTGAACGAGCTATTAATTTATTGCCACAATTTCATGTAAAAAGACGATTTGTTTATTTGAATGCTGTGGATGGAATGAGACAGATTTTATGGGGTTTATTTCAAAAAATCGTTATTGCAGATAATTGTGCGAGTTTCGCTAATCAAATTTTCAACAATCATTCACAATACTCTGGCAGTACGCTTTTTCTTGGAGCGATGTTTTTCACTTTCCAGATTTACGGTGATTTTTGCGGGTATTCAAATATTGCTATTGGTAGTGCCAAACTTTTTGGTTTTAATCTGAAACAAAACTTTGCTACACCGTACTTTTCTCGAGACATTGCTGAATTTTGGAGAAGATGGCATATATCACTAAGTAGTTGGTTTAAAGATTATTTATATATACCTCTAGGAGGTAGCCGTGGAAGTACGATTAAAAAAATTAGAAACACTTTTATAATATTCTTGGTCAGTGGTTTTTGGCATGGAGCAAATTGGACTTTTATAGTATGGGGCTTAATTAATGCTATTTACTTTCTCCCTTTATTATTAAGAAAAACAAACAGAAGGAACATTGGTATAGTTGCTGGTCAAAGAGGAATTCCTACTGTATATGAAATTTTGCAAATATCTTTTACTTTTTTTCTGACGGTAATTGCATGGATATTTTTTCGAGCGGAAAATTTAACTCACGCTTTCGAGTATTTTCTAGGAATCTTCAACAGAAGCCTTTTTGCTTTTCCTTATTTTGAAAACGCTTCTTTGTCTTTACCGCTTTTCTTTCTAATACCTTTAATGTTAATTATAGAGTGGTTTAATCGGAATGAAAATCATGGTTTAGGAAGATTCGGATTTTCTTGGCCGCCTATAATACGTAGAGCTTTTTATTTTGCATTAATCTTCTCTTTATTCTGGTTTGGTGGAAAACAGAATGATTTCATTTATTTTCAATTTTGATTTATGCGAAGCTTCATTCTAAAAACGCTTTTTTATATCATACCATTTCTAATCAGCTTCTTAGCTTTTTCTTATTTCGGGAGTAATTCTAAAGGTGAGTTGATTAGGGAAGGTGCATTATTTGACTTTACGGACAATTATAGAGAACAATTTTCTGATGCCTTTAATCAATCCATTTGTTATACGGATTTCTCTAAATTACAGGAGAATAGAACATTTGATATTCTTACAATAGGCGATTCATTTAGTCAGCAAGGAGAATATGGATATCAAAATTATTTATGCTCCGATTTTAATTTGGACATTTTACATTACGACAAATCCACCAATGGCATTCAAATTTCACACGAATTACTTAATGGTGACTTTTTTGATTCAATAACTGTGAGATTTGTATTATTACAATCTGTCGAAAGATACTTTACGAAAAGACTTGAACGAATAAACAAAACTAAAAAAAACACCTTCACAAAGCATAAAGAAGAATTCGTTCCGACGATAAAACCAAAATTTAAAAAGTTGTTTTTCTCGCCAAATACCATAAAGTTTCCAATTTTAAATTTGTTGAGATTAATAGACGACAATGCACTTATATCCAAGGTGTTCTCCGCACAGCTCAAGAAACAGAGTTTTACAACTGGCGATAATCAATTATTGTTTTTGGCAGAAGATTTGAAATATGCAAAATACAACAACGAAGAAAGTAAAGTCAATTCTCTCGTAGAAGAATTGAACTCATTATCAAATAAATTCAATGAAAAAGGTATCAAGCTTATCGTCTTGCCGAGTCCTGATAAGTATGGAGTTTATCATGACAACATTTTAAATAAAGAAAATTATATCTACCCTCATTTTTTTTACCATTATAACAAATCAGATAAATCGTTTTTAAATATAAACTCTGATCAGATTATAAAAGAGCTTTGTAAAGAATTTAAAGACGTTTATTTTTATGACGATTCACATTGGTCTCCTATATGTTCTAAAGAATTAGCGAAACATATTTTCCGGATACTTTAGCTCCTTTAACCATTCATAAATCATAACATTCCCTAACAACATCGCCATGCCATAGAAGGTATCTTCTACTGGAATTGTCCCCATGCGAATGCCCAAGTTTTCTTGGTCATTGTACCAAACAATTTGATCAGGAATCCATGACCCTGTCAATAAACCATTTACAATGAAGAATGGGATCAGTATGATTAGAAAAGAAAAGTAAAACCGATTTAAGTATTGTGCTTTTAAAACAAACTCAGCTACTAAAATTAATCCAGCACATAAACTTAGGGCCGTACTTGTATATGCCTTATCAAGGTTAAAAAGAACAATGATTATCAAAACAAAAGCTAAACTGATCGAAATATGCCTTGACGAAAGTCGAATAGGGTTTTTAATAAAATAAAAAAGGCATTCATAAGTAAAAACACAGGCATAAGGAATACAAATAAAAAACAACCATTCTTCAATGGGGAGATTTATTAGATCCATGCCAATGAGGTAGGTCGGGTTAAATCCCCAAACACCCCACTTCGTAAACAAGACATCCCAGGCGATAAAAATCAATCCTACTATCAAGGTAGATGGAATTAAATACTTCCAATTTTTGTAAAACTTTAATCTTGGATCGAAGCTATAAATAAAGGGAACAAGGATCGAGAAAAAATTAATCAGCAGATATGCCCATTTCATTTTTTCGAATTAAATGCCTCGACAAAATATTTTTTAGGAACGTATAGCATACCAAAACATTCTCCATGCTCTTTTCCTAAATGTTTGTGATGTACTTTATGTGCTTTTCTCAAGGCACGGAAATACGGATTTTTAGTTTTATCAAACCATTTAAAGCGACGATGAATAAGTACGTCATGGACTAAAAAATACGCTAGACCATAGGCCATAATTCCAAATCCTACGAAGGCTCTCCAATCAAATCCATTTAATGAGCCAAACAGGATCAGAAGAAAACTGGGAATAGCAAAGATTAAGAAGAACGCATCATTTTTTTCAAAAAAGTGGTTGTGCGGCACATGATGGTCTTCGTGAAGTATCCACAAAAAACCATGCATCACAAATTTATGAGTGCACCACGTGATACCCTCCATTAGTAAAAAGACACCAAGGAAAATTAAAAAGTTAATCCACATACTACAACACGTTTAGCTGATGACGAAGATATGAAGAACACAGGATTCTGAATTTGATGGCATTGGGTATTCTGATTCTTTGATCAAAGGCTTTTTGCGTATCCATCTTTCGGATTTTTGCGAATAGTCGACGGTAATATTTGTACGCGATATACACTGCTCCTCTTGATGATTTAGGTAATTGTTCGATTCCTTCTAAGGCGTAATCAAAATCTTTTTCAATATCATCGTAAATGGCCTTCATTTGTTCTGGACTTAAACTCACCATGTCCATCCCTGGAAAATACACACGCTCTAAATTTTGGTAATCGTGTTTCATGTCACGAAGAAAATTTACTTTCTGGAAAGCGGAACCAAGACTTTTAGCCGTTGGTTTTAAGCGTAAATACTCGGCCTCGTCCCCATTAAGAAAGACTTTCAAACACATCAATCCGACCACTTCTGCCGAACCGTAAATATATTCCTCATAGGTCGACTGATCATGCTGAGATCGGTACAAGTCCATTTCCATGCTATGAAGAAACGCATCAATCAACTCATGGTCTATGTTATATTTTCTCACCACTTCTTGAAAACAATGAAGGACTGGATTGGTACTTATACCTCTTTCAATGGCTTTATAGGTTTCGTCTTTAAATTCATTAAGCATATTTCCTTGATCGTAATCAAGAAAAGTATCCACGATTTCGTCCGCTACACGCACAAATCCATAAATGGCATAAATGGCTTTCCTTAGTTTCTTGGGCATCAATAGGATAGATAAGGAAAACGAGGTGCTATACTCTTTGGTAAGATGTTCGCTCGTTTCGTAACTGATCTGGTCGTACAGGCTTTTCATGATAGTGTTTATTCCGTTAGTGAGTTTCTTTCTTTATTAATTCTGCCACAATTTCTCCACTGATTAATGAGGGCGGCATACCTGGGCCGGGTACAGTCAATTGTCCAGTGTAATACAAATTCTTAATCTTTTTATGTTTCATGCGTGGCTTAAGAATAGCGGTTTGAGTTAGGACGTTCGCCAGTCCATAAGCATTTCCTTTGAAGGCATGATAATCTGCCTCGAAGTCTTTTTTACAGTAACTATGCTTTACTATAACATGCTCTTTTATAGATGTTCCGAGTTGGGATTCTAGACGTTTTATCATGAGTTGATAATACTCTTCTCTTAACTCCTCAGAATCTTCTAACCCAGGGGCAATAGGCATCAGTAAAAAGAGGTTTTCATGATCCACTGGCGCGACACTCGGGTCGGTTTTAGATGGGCAACAAACATAGAATAAAGGTGATGTTGGCCATTTAGGGTCGTGATAAATTTCATGAGCATGCAAACCAAAATCGGTATCAAAAAATAGATTGTGATGTTCGAGTCCATCTATTTTTTTATTTATACCGAGATAAAAAAGTAAGGATGAAGGGGCAAGTTTACGCTTATCCCAATAGTCTTCTTTATAGTTGCTTTCATGCCCTAAAAGCCTATCCATATGTCTATAGTCCATGGCAGCTATAAAAGCATCCGCATTATATTTGGCGGTTCCATTATTTGCGGAAGTCATTTCTTTTTGACGAAAGTCAAAACTGTGAATTTCAGAATCTGTGACAAATTTTACGCCTTGCTCCTCGGCGACTTGGCGCATCGCACGGATTAATTCATACATACCGCCCATAGGATACCAAGTCCCGAGTTTGATATCAGCATAATTCATTAGGCTGTATAGGGCGGGTGTCGATTTTGCGGTGGCACCAAGAAACAAAATCGGAAACTCCATTAATTGAAGGAGCTTAGGATTCTTAAAATATTTTTTCGTGTGTGTCTCAAAACTTTGGAAAAGATCCATAGAAAATAGAGACTTTAAAACATTCCAATTGACAAATTCTAACGCGGATAAAGAGGGTCTAAAAACCAGATCCGCCATACTTATTTTGTATTTCTTTTCGGCTTCCGCCAAAAAAGAAGCGAGTTTATCCCCTGCCCCAGATTCCAAAGAATCAAACAATGTTTTAAGCTCGTCAAAGTTTGCAGGAATATCTAGAGGTCCATCCTCAAAGAAGACGCGATAACTAGGATCCAATCGTCTTAAGTCAAGAAGCTCGTTGACATCAGCCCCGAATTGATTAAAATATCTTTCAAAAACATCTGGCATCCAGTACCAGCTAGGACCCATGTCGAAGTGAAACCCTCTGTCCGAGAACTGCCGACACCTTCCTCCAATGTCCTTATTTTTCTCTATGATTTGTACTTCATATCCGTCTCTAGCAAGAAAACTACCTGCAGCGATACCGGATATTCCAGCTCCCAGAATGGCGATGCGTTTAGACACGTTTGTTTGTTTTGTTTAACTTTTGATACAAAATAATTAAACAAAACAAGTTGTCCAAAGTTTAGCGTTCGCCGTAATTATTTTTGTATTCAGAGATTTTATGGGTTCGCTTGCCCATAGCATCTACGCTATAATTTACGATTTTTTCAGGGAGCATAAGATTCTTATGTTCCGATCGTCCTTCCAACTCCATCCAGAGGACCCCTGTATCGCTATTTACACGGATGATTTTTAATTGACTTTCGTCAAAGAATAAATCCACTTTACTTTTTGGTAAACCCAATGCACGTTCAAATGCCACATGACCTGAAATTCCTGTCAAACTCACACCATCTAATTCAATAGATTCAATAGGTACGAAACTTCCGGCATTTCCCTTAATGAGAAAGCTATTAAGAATGGATAAAACATTGACAAAGTATATCTGCGCACTTGGTTTAGCATTGGTGGCGTCGGTCACATTTTTATCGGAGACTAAATATTCAATAACCCCATTTCCGTATTGAATCGAATGAGAATCTTGTCCATCAATCCAGTAAATATTTCCTCGAAAACCCTCCTCCATATTAAGGTACACGTAATCTTTGCGCGCATCTACTTGGTTTCCAAGAGAATCAAAAAAGGTCTTTTCCTGACCTATAAATATATTTCGGGCTGAAAGATAGTTGTCCCAACCACCGTTCAGATCAATACTTTCTTTCACGAGATCTAAGGAAGTCCCGTGATCATCATATTCCGAAGTAGATTTAGGCTCTATTTGTGAGGTTTGAGCTGTACTAGGGGAATTTAAATTTTCCTTTTTGCACGAGTAGCTTACTAACGTACAAAGTACGATGAAGCTTATGTATAATTTATGTTTAACTATTTCCATATAACATTTTATAGCTTCACGAAGATACATTGGTCAGTGAATAAATTTCTCAGGATATGAATATTATCTAATTTCGAGACTGTGATAAATAACGATACCATAATAGCGATAGGGACCGCACCCCAGGGAGCAATAGGCGTCATTCGCATTTCTGGCCCAAAAGCTATAGAAATAACGGACCAATTTTTTTTTGGTCGTAATTTAAATAAAGTGTCTTCTCATACTGTGCATTACGGCAAGATTAAAAATGAAAGCGATCAGATTTTAGATGAATGTTTAGCCACGGTTTTTATTGGACCGAGATCTTATACCCGTGAAAACGTGGTGGAGCTATCCTGTCATGGATCTTCGTATATTTTATCGGAGATTGTCCAACTATTTATTCGTCACGGAGTAAGGCAAGCAAATCCGGGTGAGTTTACGATGAGGGCTTTCTTAAATGGCCAACTCGATTTATCTCAAGCAGAAGCTGTGGCTGATTTAATCGCATCAGAAAATGAATCCACACATCGATTAGCTATGAATCAGATGCGTGGGGGTGTTTCAGAAAAGATTAAAAATCTTCGAGACCAGCTTGTTCATTTTGCGAGCATGATCGAATTGGAATTAGATTTTGGTGAAGAAGATGTGGAATTTGCAAATCGAGATGAATTGATCGAGCTTGTCAAAAGGATTTCATTGGTCGTTGGAAATTTGTTAGACTCATTCAAACTGGGGAATGTTTTAAAAAACGGTGTTCAAACGGTCATTGCCGGAAGGCCAAATGCAGGTAAGTCCACCCTTCTAAATGCTTTACTTGAAGAAGATCGTGCTATAGTTTCGGACATTCCAGGGACGACGAGAGATACCATTGAAGAATCTATAAACATAGATGGCGTATTATTTCATTTTGTGGATACTGCCGGAATTAGAAATGCCGAAGATAAAATCGAAGTAATCGGCATAGAAAAGACCAAAGATAAAATTGCACGATCTCAGATCTCGCTTTACCTCATTGACGCAAGTCAAACGACACCTGAGCAAGCATGGGAAGAGCTAAAAGACGCCAATCTAAATGTGGACAGTTGTTTTTTGATCCTTAACAAAATGGATCTCAATCCTTATGTAAAACCGGAGGAGTATATCCATAGTGACTGGATTCCATCGGAAAGAATTATTAGCGCATCTGCTCTAAATAAAATGAATGTCCCTTTTATCAAAGAACGGTTACACGATTTTGTCTTAGACGGGCATATAAAAATGGATCAAGTTTTAATTAGCAATCAAAGGCATTACAATTCTTTGTATTCGACCAAGGAGGCTTTAAATAGAGTACAGCAAGGGATTGACAATGGCGTAAGTTCGGATTTTGTGGCTATGGATATTCGCCAGGCTACTCAGCATTTAGGCGAGATCACTGGAGAGATATCCACCGATGATCTATTGGAGAAGATCTTTAGTAGTTTTTGTATTGGGAAATAAGCATACTCGTCCTTATTGATTCATCTTTCCATTCCTTATTTTAGGTGTATTGAGAAAACTCATTTTCATACTATCTATTCTCTGGGTAATTAACTGTCATGCCCAGTCACCGTCCTACATCCAATTTAAAACAGAGGATGGCCTCCCGAGCAATGAGGTATATGGCTTAGAAATAGATTCCTCAGGACTACTGTGGATTACTACAGATCGTGGCGTATGTACCTATGACGGATCCGAATTTGTGACCTATACGACGAAGGATGGACTGGCGGATAATACGAATTTTGGGATTTTCAAGGATCGTCAAGAACGTTTGTGGTTTAATGGATTTAACGGAGAATTAAGCTATTTTGAAGGAGGTATATTTAAACAATATGCACACAACGATAGCTTGAGGGGGTATTTGAGCGAAGTTGGAAATTCATGGATCCAGTCGATGGGTCAAAAAACAGATGGAACCTATGTTCTGACCAAACATAGAGACTTCAAAGGCAGACATATTGAGTTTAAACTCCTTGAAGAACCTAAAGTGTTATACAATGATCAGAAGTCAGAGGCCCAAAAGGAATTTGAAGATGATAAAATTGTGATTTATAGACTTGAAGAGCATCTTTTAATAAATGAAGATATTGACGTTTTTTTCAAAGCATTAAAAAAAGGAAAACTTCTTGCTCGTTATAGAGGGAGGATTTTTCTTGCTGATGAGTCCGTTCATTTTACTTTTAGCAATAACCGTCTCTATTTTACAGATTCAAGAGGAGAAACTAGATTAATAAAGGAATTCGATGCTATTATTACATGCATTTTCCAAGATGGTGAAAACAGAATTTTTTTAGCGACCACAAAGGGTTTAATTGAGTATAATTTCTTAGAAGATACGCAAAAGATCCACTTTAAGAATTCTCATATTACGGATATTCAAAAGGATAAAAACGGATCCCTCTGGATAAGTACTCTAGAGTCTGGTGTGTATTTAATTCCTAATTTTGACATTCGTGTTTGGAATACAGATAACCCTAAAGAGCGCTACTTAAGTATAGCCTCGATTAAAGATTATGTATTCGTTGGGAGTTCTGATGGCTATGTGTATCAATTAAATAAAAGTCTAGAGTATAGTATACTCACTAGAATGATTAAGCGTGGTAGTGCTCAGGTACGTTTTCTTGAACATGATCCTGAGAAAGACGAGCTTTATGTACCTAACGGTCTCAATTTTCGAGTTACTGAATCAGGTATAAAGAAAATAGAAGGATACCAGCAACCCATACTCTTAAAATTCTTATCCAATGGAGACAGCATAGTTTATACATCTACATTTTTTAAAATAAATACGATAAAAGGAAAAAATTCTTTTTATATCCCCGCTGTTAAAGCTTCTGAGGGGATTAATAAACGCATATGGATTGCCTCAAGAGATGGTCTTTTTACAATTGACAATTTTGACTATTCGCATTTAAATGAGATCACATTAGAAAATGGTCAAAGTGTTGGGCGTGTAAGTGATTTTTGGATTGATGAAGAAAATATTTGGGTAAGTACTCTTGGCCAGGGATTATACTACATAACAGCTGACACTATTAATCATTGGACTACAGTTGATGGACTAAACAGTGATTTAATAAATGACATTCACGCGGAAAATGATTCAGTTATTTTAATGGCCTCTAATTCAGGTCTTTCAAGGCTTCACTTTTCAATTAAGGGTAATCAAGCTAAACTGAGGAAAATACAGAATATAAACTCAAGACATGGTCTGAGTTCGGATTATATCACCGGAGTTACTGTAATGGATAGTATGATCTGGGCTTCGACCAACTCTGGCGTGAGTTATTTTGAAACTCGGATTATGGATAAATCCTACGAATTAAATAATGTCGATATTGATTTGCTTTCAGTCGGGAAAGACAGGTTTAATGATTTGGATAAAACGATTACCCTTAAACCTAATCAAAATGATCTTCGAATCGAGTTTTCGAGTAATTCGTTTTTAAGAGATGCCACTAATCCACTCTATAGATTACGCATTAACGATGTATCGAGTCAAGAAAAAATCAACTGGGAGTATTCAAACGATCCGTTTTATTCTACCTATAACCTTCCCAGCGGTGAATACACTTTCGAAGTACAAGCTAGAAATATAGACGGAGTATGGAGTCCCAGTGCTGTCCAAAAGTTTATTATCGAAAAACCTTTTGTAGAAACCTTTTGGTTTAAGCTATTGATGCTTCTTTTACTGAATGCCATCGTCTTAGCTATAATTTTTGAGGTACGGAGACGAACCAAATTAAAAGCCGATTTAGAAAATGCAGAATTAAAAATAAGGGAAGCTGAACTTAGTGCTCTTCGGAATCAGATGAATCCTCATTTTATTTTTAATGCACTTAATTCTATTCAAAATTTCATCTTCAAAAAAGATGTTTTAAAAGCCAATTATTATTTGTCTAAATTCTCTCGACTCATTAGAAATAGTCTTCAGTATTCCCGCTTGAATTATATTCCTTTGGAAGATGAACTTGAATTTCTTAAATCTTACATCGAACTTGAATCCTTGCGTTTTGACGAAAACTTTGAGTTTATTATTGATATAGATGAAAAGATCCCTACAAAATCTATTTTAATCCCTTCTTTACTCCTCCAACCTGTCTTGGAAAATTCGGTAAAGCACGCTTTTATGAATATTACTAAAAAAGGGATTTTGAAAATGGAAATCTCATCAGTAGATGATGAACACGTCTTTATCAAGATCACAGACAATGGACCTGGGATTAAATTTGGTAAAATCAAGACGACGACAGATCACGATTCGCTTGGTTTGAACATTATTAAAAATCGAATTAATCTGTTAAATGAATCAAATAAAAACGGAAGTTCATCCGTCAAGATTCAAAACTTAACAGAGGGAGATGATATAATCGGTTTAGAAGTATTATTCGTTTTACAAACTGCAAACTAACATGATACGTACTCTAATTATAGAAGACGAAAAAAACAGCCGTGAAGTCCTAAGGCATATGCTGGATACTTATTGCTCCAATATTGAAATTATTGGTGAAGCAGAAAATGTTAAGCAGGGAATTAATCTTATTAAAAAAGAAAAACCCGAACTCCTGTTACTAGATGTCGAAATAAAAGGGGGTAACAGTTTTCAAATTTTGAAGGAAATCAATCATTTAGAATATAAGATCATTTTTATCACTGGCTATGATCAATACGCGATCCAAGCTATAAAGTTTGCGGCGTTAGATTATATTTTAAAACCCATTGATGTCGAAGAATTAAAAGAGGCCATAATAAAAGTTAAAGTTATTTCTAAAGCATCTCAGAGCTTTATCGAAACAAACACTAATAAAAAAGAAGAACCTAATCACATCGTATTGATGCGAAACAATCAGCATCATGTGATTCCATTAGACGATATTAATTATCTAGAGGCCAATAGGTCCTATACGATTTTTCATACCCTAAGCAATGGCTCTCATATAGGTCCGTATCCCATTTCTTATTATGAAGATTTGCTTCCAGATCATAGTTTTTTCAGAATTCACAAATCATATTTAGTCCACAAAGATAAAGTCGAACAAATCGAAAGAGGTCGTGGAGGTGAAATAAAAGTTTATGGAAATGTAAGTCTTCCTATAGCGATTCGACGAAAATCTAGTTTCCTAAAATTTATAAACCAGTCTTAATAGCGCGTTGGTTTAATAAATAGGCGCGTTGGTTAATTTTCCTTGTACAAAACATAGCAACTCAGAATTTGCAGCGTTTCTTTAACGTAGCTGAAGAGAACAACGGTTTTTTTCCATATCAGCTAACAGTCGTGCCATAAAAAAGACCTTAGCAGATAATAAGCAAGCAATGAAATTGGACTCCAGAAGTTCGATTGAAACCAAGTGCAAATGCCCTAGCTAGTCCCCCTAGTTAATGTGTTTGCACTTTTTTATTTTAGAAGAATACCCAACCGACATTTATTGTTAAAACATATCTGCATCTTCGTCTTTTAAACATGAGACACCATGAAATTTCTAAAAGGCATCCTAAGTATCTGTATTCTTTTTTCTTCTTTTTTGGCTTTAAGCCAAAGTAATACCGTCTATAGTAAATTAAAAATCCATTTACATGAAGTCGATTTACAAGAAGTATCTAAACTAGGTCTAGAAACAGATCATGGTTGTCATGCCCATCATAAACACCTTATAAATGTGTTTAATCAATACGAACGAGGATTATTAGATCAGGCAGGAATTCCCTATGACGTTGTAATCGAAGATGTCAATGCATTTTACAATCAATATGGAACTTCGGATGAAAATTATGTCATGGCTCAAAGCCGTGGAGTAGATTGTGTAAGTTCAGAAACGGATAAGTTTGATTATCCAACTCCAGATAATTATAGCTATGGAAGCATGGGTGGTTATCTCACCTATCAAGAAGCATTAGATGAACTTGATAAAATGGCCGAGTTATACCCGAATCTTATTACAGAAAGACAGGCCATAGGAAATATTCAGACGCAAGAAGGACGCAATCTGTATTATTTAGTGATCTCTTCGACTCCTAATAATGTCGATCCAAGTAAACCTCAGATTTTATATAATGCTTTACACCATGCACGCGAACCCAATTCGCTTTCCCAACTCATATTCTATATGTGGTATTTGTTAGAAGGCTATGGTAATGATGATGAAGTTACTTACCTCGTAGACAACACAAGTATGTTTTTTGTCCCAATCGTTAATCCAGATGGTTATGTTTTTAACGAAACAAACAACCCTAATGGTGGAGGTTTTTGGCGTAAAAACAGATATGTTAATCCTAATGGCGAAGCTGTAGGGGTGGACTTAAATCGTAACTACGGGTATTTCTGGGGGTTTGATAATAATGGATCGTCTGGAAACGAAAACAGTGATGTTTATCGGGGACCATCTGCTTTTTCCGAACCTGAAACTCAAGCCATTCGTGAACTATGCATAGCTAACAATTTTCAAATAGCATTAAACTATCACACCTTCGGAAATCTTCTTATTCATCCATGGGGTTATTCTGACCAACCTACGGATGAAGACGATGTATTTAAATCTTTAGCGCGTGTGATGACTGCTGATAATGATTTCCAGATTGGGACAGGGACCGAAACAGTAGGCTATGTAGTAAATGGAGATAGTGATGATTGGTTGTACGGTGAAGAAACAGAAAAAAATAAAATTTACTCTATGACTCCTGAGGTGGGACCCGCATTTTGGCCTGCTGAAGATCAAATAGATCGATTAAATAAAACCGCAGTAAGACATAATCTCAATGCCGCTCACCTTTTATATAATTTCGCTTGGGCGAAAGAAATATCTCCGAAAAACGAAATCACCGAAAAGAATGGGTCATTTAAATTCAATCTCGAAAAGAGTGGGTTAAAAGAAGGCGATATCTCTTTTGCTTTGTACTCAAATACACCTGGATTAGAATTAACGATGAATGAATATCCTAATCTCATGATGGATATCGGGGACATGATGGAATTAGAAATAGATTATATCATTGATCCTGTTGTTATCGGAGATGAACTGTCAATGACAATGAGTATCGACAACGGCCTGTTTAACTTGGAACTTCCTTTGATAAAAACTTATAATGCTAGTGTTAGTGATCCTGATATTGTGGAAACTGATAATCTTGATGAGACCACTAATTTTGAGATTGTAGGAAATTGGAATTTGACAGAAGAAGATTTCGTATCTGCACCCTACTCTATTACGGATTCTCCAAATCAAGAATACCCTAATAATAGTTACTCAGAAATCACTTTAGAATCGATTGATTTAAGTACCGCGGATTCAGCCTATTTTAAATTTCAGACCAAGTTTGAAATTGAGATAGATTATGATTTTGCTCAAATTCTAGTTTCCACAGACGGTACTATTTTTGAGCCGGTATGCGGAAAATTTACCAACCCAGCCGTGCCTGATCAGTTACCAGAAGACGAACCTGTTTACGATGGGTTTCAGTCTGAGTGGGTACAAGAAGAAATATGTCTTAACGAGTTTGTCGGTAATGAAAATGTGACGATCAGATTTACGATGAGTTCGGATCAGTTTGTCAGAGAAGATGGCTTCTACTTTGACGATTTAACGGTGGAGCAATTTACGGGATCTACTTCAACGACAGATGACTTGGCCTTAGAAAATATATTAATCGCGCCGAATCCTGTTAAAGATCTACTACAAATAAAGATTAAATCCTCTGAAAACAAAGCTCAGTCCTACTCCTATCAAATCTTAAACGTGGAGGGACGGTCTGTCAAAGAATCTATTCTTGGATCCTCGATTAATCTAATTTCAACTGAGGATTTACCAGAGGGCTTCTACAGCGTATGCATTCTAAAGGGTGGCCGAATTTTATCTACGTCTAAATTGGTGAAGATTTAGATTGAAATCTTTTTACTAAGGATTTCATATAGCTTATTATTCATAGTTAACTTACAAGCGAACTAAAAATTAAAATAAATTTTTAAGTTTATACCGTGGTTTTGTTTAATGTTAATCACTGAAATCATTAAATAGTTTCACCCCCCTTGAAAAGCCCAGAATAACAACTTATCCCCAAAAGTTTGCGTAGACTAAATTGTCTAGCTGATAACAATTCTCCGAATAGAGAATAAACCACTGCATGTACACATGAGTAAAAACTGAAAAGTCATTGGCTCAACTGGGGCTACGACTTTTCCAAAAAATTAATATGAATAAAATATTAGTGGTAATTGTATTGAGTTTAACAGCTCAACTTAGCTTTTCTCAAGTCCAATGTGGATTTGACTTCACGCCACAACACCCATTTGATTTTAAAAATTTTCAGAAATTTAAAAAGTTAAGTAAAGACTCAAATCAAGAATTCCGAAGCGCTACTGGATTGGATACAATACAACTACAACTATTCGTATGTAGAGACAACTCAGGAAACACAAATATTGATTTATTGACATTCTTCGAATCACTTGATTCTTTGAATACTATTTTCGCAGAAATAGGAATATGCCTTAATGCTATTGAGACGCCCACTTATATTGATGATGATTTGTTTACTGAATTTAAGGTTCCTGACGAATATGCTGAGTTATATCAAAACAGAAACAACAGGGCGATTAACGTCTATTTTCATGAATCAATAGTAACCCCAAATTGTTCATTGTCTGGATTGGGGTCTAGATTGTACTATAAAAATGGAGGCACCATTCATCTTGCCCAAAATGCTGGAATTTCAACATTCATTCATGAAATGGGGCATGTTTTTGGGCTTCTACATACTCATGGGAGATATAACATTTTCACCGAGGATTGCCAAACATATTCCAATTGGGATTTGAATGGATTTGATATTGATGTTTTCTGTCAAGGGGCTGTGAAGTACGATAATTCAACCATAGATGACAACAATGATCAAATTCCTGATTGCGAACAAACAGGAGATCAAGTATGCGATACTCCAGCATCACCTATTTTATTCAATACAATTGACAATTGCAATTATACCGGGACATCAACAGATTTAAATGGAGATGAATTCAACCCTCTCCTTTCGAATATTATGGCGTATGGTCCAGATGTATCCTGTGGTGAAATATTTACGCAGGGGCAATTAGAAAGGATGCAATTTACATATGAAAAATATGGAGGATACCTCCGATGTGATTGCACATCAAATGACATTGTGATTCAAAATGGGAATAATTTTGGGAGTGGATCTTTTTTGGACGCCGTGGCCTGTTCATACATATGTAGCAATCCCATTAATATAACATTTCACCCTTCAGTGAGTAATGCTAACATTGAAGTGGATGAGATTTTATATCTCAACAGTAATTCTAGTATTAACGGCGCTTTATCGAATGGTCAAAATGTGAGTCTTTCTTATAAAGGCTCCTTGTATACTCCGTTTGCTATCCTTATTGAAGAAAATTCAAACAATATCAAGATCGAAAATCTAAGATTGACAGACTTGAAAAATCAAGGAATCCATTTTGAATCCAATTCAAGCGATATTATTCTTTCGAATTTATCGATTGAAGATTTCGATCAATTTGGTGTGAGAGTTCGAAATTGTACAAATTTAGAAATCAATAATTGTACGATTCAAACCACGGAGAATGCCGTGAATGTGAGGGTTTTAGAAAGCCAGGGATTTACTTTAAAAAACAATCGGATTTTCAATGGTAATAGTGGATTCAATATTAATGATTCAAGGGATGGCTTGTTAATTGGAAATTATATTGGAACCAACGAATCTGAGGAGGATTTTGGTCAGACAAGCAATGGTATCAACATCACTAATTCTCATAACATTCAAATTGGTACAAGAGATTTTAATGATCGAAATATTATCGGATTTGCAGGGTACAATGGAATTGGTGCAGCATCGAATTGCGACAGTATTCTAATCGGATTACATTCGATCTATTGTCAAGGCAATAGTGGTTGGTCACAATCAGAATTAATGGATAGACCAACGGTCTTTACCATAAACAATGATAAATCAATAACTGGAATTGGAGAACCTGGCGCCATCCTAGATGTATATTATGCAAGACCAAATTGTAGTATTGCAGCAGGTTATGAATTTTTAGGAACCACTATTATTGATGATAATGGGGATTGGGAAATAGAGAGTAATAGCTTTTTAGAAGATCAAGTTATCGTTAAGGCAATTCAACATTTAAATGGAAGATCGTCGCAATATTCGTATAATAAAACTTACAATTGTACAACACTAAGTGATTTCGAAATACCATACAATGGTATTGACGATGATTGCAATACATCGACATTAGACGATGATTTAGACCAAGATGGTTTCTTATTAGCGGACGATTGTGACGACAACAATCCAAACATCAATCCTGATCAAACAGAAGAGCCATATAATGGAATTGATGACGATTGCAATTCTGCCACTCTTGACGATGATTTAGACCAGGACGGCTTCCTTTTAATTGATGATTGTGACGATAATAATCCAAACATCAATCCTGACCAAACCGAAGAACCCTACAATGGAATTGACGACGATTGCGATACTTCGACGTTAGATGATGACTTAGACCAAGATGGTTTCTTATTAGCGGACGATTGCGACGATAACAATCCGAACATCAATCCTGATGCCACGGAAATACCGAATAATGGCGTTGATGAAGATTGTGATGGAAGCGATCTAATGACTTCGACACATGAAATTGCAAATTCTCAAATAAACATCTTTCCAAATCCAGCTGTAGATGTCATTAACATAGAAGTAGATGGAAAATTAAACTATAATGTATCTCTATATGATTTGGAAGGCAAGCTGATAATTACTACCAACAATGCAAGACAAATCAAAATAGAAACTATTCCACAAGGAACTTATCTTCTCTATATTAAAGATCTTGAAACCGGTTCTGAAGTAGTCGAAAGAGTAGTGATTGGGAATTAGGATCACGGATCATTATTATACAATGAGGAAGCAGTATTGAAGGACTGCTTCCGCATTTAATCGTTTGTTCAAATTAAGTTGAGAATTGTGGTATATGTTTCTTGTCAAAACATAAAACAAATCATAGGTATTATTAAGTACGGATGCGCAACCCTGAATATCACAACTACAGTTTAAATAGGGTCATTCATAAAATGAAGAATGGATTTCGCAACACTTTTATCCCTAAGAATTCTAAAATGCCCTGTCCCTTCAATTTCCTGAAAGCGACAGACATCCCAATTTTCATAGACATTCTTTGATTGTTCGATTGGGATGACTCGATCATTTTTATCATGGATAATCAAAGCCTTTTTGACATTTATTTCTTGGACATAGTTACTTACATTGGCATCAGTCACTTTAATATTTAGTTCGTTCTCCAATTTTTTAATCAGTATAGTTTTTACCTTTTGGGTGATACCGACTGCCTTTCCAACGTCGTCGATGCGTTGGCTAAATTTATCAGGTGTTGTAAGAAGCAGATACTTATCAATGTTCACTTCCTTATTTCTAAACAGGGCGTAAGTTGTTGCCACTCCTCCAAAAGAATGACTTATAAGCTTTTTACAAGCATTGTCGATGATCATTTTTCCAACTAGATCACTAAACTCAAATAGACTTGTTGTTCCTTTTGAACTAAATCCATGTGAAGGCGCATCAAAGGAGATTACGTAATACTCGTTTTGTAAGAGTTCTTTGATGATATCCACGAAATTTCCCGCTTGGCCTTCCCAACCATGAATAAGCAAAATCTTTTCATGTTCTGGGCTCCCCCATTTGTAGGTTTGAATCGAAAATTCACCAAAGCTAATTTTCTCCTTTTCGGCTTTATCCAAAAATTCTAATTCGTGTTCTCTTAATTTTTTGATCTGCGGATTTGTCAAGATTTGATAGGATTTTTTTGCTACCAATGACGGTGCCAAAATCGACATAATTTGGACGATCAACTTTTTCATTAAGCGTATTTTCCTTCGGTACAATTTGACTTATTCGCTTTCGCGAAAGCGGAAAAGAACTTATCGCCTTCTACGACCTGAATACTGCATAGCTTCTCCTTTACCAAAACCATAACTCATTCCAAAGGTGATGAACCGACCACGTAATCTTCGGCTAAAGCTATAGAAGGTTTCTTGGAATGCTTCGGATTGTCTGATCCTTGAGGCAAACACATCTCGGACACTAAAATTAAGTACAATGCGTCCCTTATCGACTTTATAACGCATCCCTAGATCTAATGAAGCATTGTCAGCCACCTCACCCTGTACAGTGCGCCTTTTGCTTTCGTAACGACCAGTAGTCTCGACATCAAAACTTTTTGACACTTTATATTTTGTGGTTAGCTTTCCAGAATACTGATCGGCATTAAAATCAAAAGAAGTGCCTTCAAAACTTCCCTCTCGACTAAAATAGTTATAGTTGACGTCACCATTGAAAGAGAGCTTTCTAAATGGACTGTACTTGAAGTTAAATTCTAATCCTGTAGATGACTCGACTCCTAAATTCAAAGGTCGAAAGAAAGTGACGTTGTCTTCAAAACTCGAAATTCGTTCGATGACATCTTCCGTGCGTCTAAAATAGACATTGAAGTTTGTAGATAATTCTCCTTTGATGTAAATCAAACCCGCCTCATACGAATCTGTAAATTCTGGAAGCAAATCAGGATTACCTGTACGGATAACAAAGTTATTACGGATATTAAAAAACGGGTTTAAATCCCATAATCTCGGTCTATAAATTCGTCGAGAATAACCTGCCTGTACTGATAGATTATCCCAGATCTTGTACGAACTATGAAGGGATGGAAATAGGTTTGTAAAGTTGCGATCATTCTCTTCTTGAGTCGTGACTAATAGCGTATTGAGTTCTGTATTTTCCATACGCAAACCTGCTTTTACACCCCATAAATCTCCTTCGTAAGATGTTGTCCCATAAACCCCAAGGACATTCTGTGTGTATTCAAAATCATTCGTTAATCCTGGATCTTCTTCGTACACGCCATTGACCAGATTTTCGACAGTAAATTCATTACCTACATTATTGAGTAGATATTGTGCTCCAGTTTCAATGGTCCAATTGGATTGAAAAGGTTTTGTGTAATCTAATTTAAAGGTGTATTTACCTTCATCGAACTTTGTGGCTGTTCGCTGATTAAATAATTCGACATTTCCAGTGAGTGCTTGATTTTCGAAAATCGAACTTTGCTCTTTACCGAAATAATTACCGATGGCACTGAATAAGAGATCATGGTCCTTATGGTCTTCAAAATCTCGTTTGTATTGCAGTTCGTATTGTAGCTTTGGATTTGTTGCTTCCGTTTCTTCGGATCGAATCCAACTACTGCTTGGTTCGGCACCAAATGGGATAAAATCAAACTGTGTTTCCGAGGGTTGATCTTCGATCTCATAGGCATAATTACCAGAGAGAGTGATCACATTATTAGGATCAATGTAGTAATCTGCACCAAGATTAAAGTTGTAAAACACCTCATTTCGAAACTCCTCACCGACAGATTGTAATTCGTCGTTGGTTACTAGATTTCGATTTATATTTCTAGAATCGTTTGGGAGTTCGCGATAGCCCACCCCTGCTTGTGTAAAGACATTCCATTTTTCAGTACGGCGATTCATACTTAATCCCACACTGTGATTATGCGGCACACCCGTATTTAAAGTGACCGAACCATTTATGCCTTTCTTATCTTCTTTTTTAAGGACGATGTTTATGATTCCTGAGGTTCCTTCGGCTTCGTACTTAGCGGATGGATTCGTAATGACTTCGACGGACTGAATCATATCTGCCGTAATAGATCCTAGCGCGTTACTTTGATCGCTAGCAAGCACAGAAGGTTTGCCATCTATCAATATCTGTACACCAGTGCTTCCTCTGAGAGATACCTGACCTTCGATATTTACATTTACTGAGGGTACATTATTTAATACTTCAAATGCGCTTGCACCGGTCGAACTTAAATCTTGCCCTACGTTAAACACACGTTTATCGAGTCGAAATTCTGTCGTGGATTTTTCGGCGGTCACAACGACCTCATCTAATTGTTGACGATCTGATTCTAAGTATATCTTTCCGAGGTCATTGGAAGCCATGGAGGATCCGTTGATCGTTTTCGTCTGATAACCAAGAAAGCTCACTTCAAGATAAAAATCAGAAGCTTTAGTAGACAGGCTAAATTTTCCATCGGTATTGGTGACCTCTCCTGTTATTAAATCTTTGGATTGATTTTTAAAAAGCGTGACGGATACAAATTCTAGAGCTTCATTTGTGGAGGCGTCTAATATTTGGCCAGAAATAATTCTTTCTTGGCTTTCGCCAAAGATTACGCAGGCACACACAAGAAAGAGTGATGATAATAGCTGTTTCATAGTTTTAATCAGGGCTTTAAGCGAACCCTTAATTAAGACGAAATTACGATCAAAAAGTTTAAGCAATTGGTTACAACTTCAGAATTAACAAAGCATTTAATTTCATTTAAACGTAACTTTGTCAAAACCAAAAACAACGACCCATGCCCTTCTCCTTCAAAGCCATGTGGAACAACAAATGTCCTCGTTGTCGACAGGGCGATTTATTTGTCTCCCCCATGCGATTAAAGAACCCCATTGATATGCCAGAGAAGTGTGCGCATTGTGGTCAGCGCCTTGAACCCGAACCCGGATTCTACTACGGAGCCATGTTTATCTCTTACATATTTAGTGGTTGGTTTTTATTAATCCCGACGCTAATTCTGGTCTTTTATTTTAAGTGGTCAATCGAAGCAGCGATGGCTTTTGCCATCTTTTTAGGCATCATTACTTATTTAAAAGTTTTACGAGGTAGTCGCTCGCTTTGGTTACATCTTATGGTGAAGCATGATCCTAAAGTACAAGTAGAGGTAGAAACAAAATTATCTGAGAAGAAAAACACAAACTGGAAAGCAAGGTAATTCATTCTAGTTACTCTGAACTCGAATAAGCTGACAAGGGATTTTATAATTAGAATCGTCAAATAGGACATAAGCAATCTAATTTTTAAAATCAAATACTATGAAATACCTGTTACCTTGTTTTCTTCTCTTTTTTGGCTTGAGCTTTTTAATATCCTGTTCTGATGACGATCCCTGTACCGAATCCCTTTGGTTTCAAGATGCTGATGGAGACGGATTAGGAAATCCAGATGTCAGCCAATTATCGTGCGAACAACCAGATGGATATGTAAATAATAATTCTGATTCGAATGATGTAATAAGTTCGGGTACACCTTTATCTGCTTTTGATGAATTTAATCCTGATGCCGTAACTATCACCTTCAATGGAGATGAAGTCACCATAGAATCGAATGGCTTACCTAACCACACTTCCCCATATTGGCAAGAGGGGCATCCTTTACATATAGAGCAGGTCGTCGGTGATCATACCACTCCTGGATTTATAACCGAGCGAAGTTATACTGTAACCCTACCTTTAAATCCACAACTGGCCGCGACAAGTTCGGCTACAGGATTGGGTGCCATAGGAATAGCGGTTACAGGCGCGCCCATATTTAATGACGAAGAAGGTCCTAACCGTCCTTTTGACGAACCCACAGCGACTGGTTTAGATTATGCTGGAGCACACAACGGACCTTCTGGTTACCACTATCATTTGGAGTCTCATGATGTTCCCGAAAACACCACATTATCGCATGATGATGAAAAATTAATCGGCATTATGGCAGATGGATTTTTACTTTATGGTCGACGCGATTATGACGGCAATTACCCTACGGATTTGGATGAATCAGGTGGTCATTTTGGCGTAACTCCTCATAGTAATGGTGAAGTCATTTATCATTATCATGTTATAAACGAATATTATATAGCCTCGTACATCATGCT
>JAHDBE010000113.1 GCA_020630555.1 Saprospiraceae bacterium | reverse complement strand
GTCGATTATACTTTAGGAAACAAAGTTAATTTCAATGAAAATCCTTTGTCCATAAACTTCATCTATGGCTTCGTTGGAAATCAGGTAAAAACGCAAAACTTAAACCTTACGAATTATAGATTAAGACAATAGTTAGAGAGTCAAGGAATATTTTTAAAGTTTTATATTTAATCAATCGCAAAAATAACCACTTTGCATAATTGACATTCTATAATTTACCTATATTCATTCAATGAAATATGTATTAGTCACTGGCGTTTCTACAGGTATTGGCAATAGCATCTCCTCTTACCTTTTGTCCAAAGGATACTTTGTATTCGGGACGGTCAGAAAATCTTCAGACGCTTTTGAGCTATCAAAAGAATATCCGGATCGTTTTCAAGAATTGATCATGGATGTGACGGACAACCCAACGATTAAATCCTCATTAGCTCAGGTAAAATCCAAGCTGGGTAATGAACGGCTCAATGTCCTGATCAATAATGCAGGCTACGCATTGCCCGGACCGATATCCCTACTAAGTGACGAAGAGCTCCATCAGCAAATGAATGTCAATGTCTACGGAATACAAAGGGTCACCAATGCCTTCTTACCCCTTTTAGGAACGGATCCGTCCATCAAAGCAAAGCCCGGCAAAATCATCAATATCTCTTCCATCTCAGGTCTTTTTAATTCACCATTTAATGGTGCATATTGTATCTCCAAACATGCCGTCGAAAGCCTTACTGATATCTATCGGAGAGAATTGCTCTATTACGGTATCGATGTCATCGCGATCCAACCTGGCCCTTTCAAATCTGAGATCTGGGACAAAAACATGGGAGCCATGGACAAGTATGCAGAATCAGATTATGGTTTCCTTTTACATAAAGCCAACAAGATGATCTCTAATGCAAAAAAGAATGCATTAGATCCAATATTGATATCAAAATTGATTGAAAAAATCATTGAGTCCCCAAAACCGAAATCAAGGTATATGTTGCATAAAAACAAACTGGTTTTTAAGCTGTTTCGCTTGCTTCCAGATCGCATGATAGACAAGATCGTCTGGAAAAGTCTCAACAAAAAAAACACCAAGTCCTATCGACCGGTATAATGCTTTTTAAGACATCTTCGGAGTGACTTCTCTTTCAAATAGATATACCTCGCCTTCTTTATAATGATCGGGTAACCCAGCTGTGACCTCTAGAGTTGTTGTCCCTACGGATGCAAAACCCATCTTTTGATAATGATTAATCAAGCCTGGGTTATACCCCACAGTATCCATTCTCACAAATTTCAAATTCAGACCTCTGCTATAATCATCAGCCCAATTTACAATGGCCTTTACAAGATTCCTACCCCTAAAATCAGGATTAGTTGCAATTCTATGAATATAGACGGAAGGGTCACTATTTCTTTCACCCCAAATCAATTCGTCGTTTAGTGTCGTTGCCCAAATGCAAGCAATCATCGATAATGATTTTCCATTGTCTTTTTTCATATATCTCTGTCTCAACCAATTCTCGTGGAAAATCCGGCCAAGAGACTTGATTCTTGGATTTCATATAGGCTGAAGCAACACGATACATTTCAAAGATTGTTGGTACATCATTTATATCACTGTTCAGTATGGTCATATCGCTAACTTTTTATGTTGTCATCATTCAATTTTCATAAAACTAAGATTCCACTTTTATCGCAAGATTTGATACCCTATAAAAAGCTATTAGCTCGAAGTACTTTTTCAAAACCAACACCACGAGAGCATGGACGAAGTCCAAAATCTGGATCTATAAAAATGTATACCCTTATCTACTAAATTCACTACCGTCCTTCCACTTGGGCCATGTTCTATTATTCGCGATAAGCTGACCAATCTCTAGATAAAGATTGGCATCTTGCACAAATCCATCATAGTTCCAAGTGGCTTCGTTGTATTCATCAGAAGGCGCATGATAGTTTTTAGCGACATAGGTATCTTTAAACTCCTGAGCAAAAGCCTTGCCTTTGGTCAGGTGATCATAGCCACCCTCCGCATACAGTGCAGGGACCCCAAATTTGGCAAAATTAAAATGATCAGAACGGAAAAAATATCCTTTTTCCGGCTCAGATTCTGGGATGACATATCGATCATGCTTTTGAGCAATTTGCGTCGCGATGTCATCCATCTCCGAATGCCCAAGTCCTGTGATGGTCAGATCTTTCATAGCACCTGCAGGATTGACGCCATCCATATTGAGATTGCATACCGTTTTTGCCAATGGAAAAATTGGATTTTTGACATAATATTCAGAGCCAAGCAGTCCTTGTTCCTCTGCCGTTACAAATAAAAATACGACGGATCGTTCAGGTTTTTGTTCGCTTTCCGCGAATGCTTTTGCGATGGATAGTACCGCAGCAACTCCAGTAGCATTATCTAAAGCACCATTGTAGATCGAGTCTCCCTCCACGACATTGCCGATGCCTAGATGATCCCAATGTGCCGTATACACTATGTATTCGTCGGGATATTTGGACCCCGGTATATAGCCAATAAGATTTTTGGAATCACATTCTAGATTATCGTTTTTGATATTGACAGTGGCTTTAGCTTTTAGTGATTTTGCTTTAAAGTCTTTGGTTCGAGCTAGTTTTAGTTCTTTGGAGAAATCCAGTCCAGCATTAGCAAATAATTGCTTCGTCGTCTCCAGATGGATGAGCCCCTTGACACCACAATCATTAGATCGATCTATACCTGCCAAACCTTGCTGCGATCCACTCCAAGAAGACTGTACTACAAACCACGGATATCCCGCCGATGCCGTCTCATGTACGATGAGTAATCCCGCAGCACCTTGCCGATCAGCCTCCTCATACTTGTACGTCCATCGACCATAGTACGTCATGACATCCCCTTTAAAAAAAGTACTGTCTTCACTTCCAAACCCTGGATCATTGATCATCACTACAGCTGTTTTTCCTTTGAGATCTACACCTTCAAAATCATTCCAGCCTCTCTCTGGCGCCACAATTCCATAGCCACAAAATACTAATTCGGAATCTTTGATGCCTACCTCGTCTTGCATTCTTTGAGTATGAATGACATAGTCCTTGGAGCTCTGGAGTGATATGGTTTTGTCATCATACTGAAGCGTCATGTTCTCATCAGGATGCCCATCGATATCTACAAGTTTTACATTTTGAGTATAGTCAGGATGACTTTTAGGTGCTTGGAGCCCCATCTTTTTCATTTCAGATCGGAGGAAAGCTACGGTTTTCTCTTCGCCTTGGCTGCACGGTTTTCGACCTTCATATTCGTCAGATGATAAAGTCTTCATATATTTTTTGGCAGAGGATAGATCGATAGTAAGGGAATCTAAATTCGGCACTTTGGTAGTGGAGTCTTTGCAACTTACGATCATAAGTGTAAGTGCAAAAAAAAAGCATATTTTATTCATCATGTGAATGTTTTGTAAGTATAAATTCGCCTTAGCGGCAAAGTATTGTTATCAATAATGATCTAAAATACTTTTTTTATATAAATTGAAGTTAAAATGAATAGCTCACCCTTAAAAATGAAGTGCATGATATTGAGAAATCTTTTGTTGGTCTGTATAATTTTCATTGCAAATTTAGGTTTGCTGGAAGCACAAGAAGATAATCCACGTCGAACAAAATTCGATTTTGGAATTAATATCACCTCTGTAATTTCTCACTTTGTTGGTAATGAAAGTACAATCGAGGCATCAAATTTTCCGATACTTCTTCGTCTCAAAGGCAATCGTTTTAGACCTCGTATCGGACTAGGAGGAGACGCTAATTCTAATACATTTAGAGACCCTATCTCAGGCAATATTCGAGAGAACTCAACTTATGAAGCTTATCTCAAACTTGGGGTCGAGGCCAATATATTCCGAGAAAAAAAGTGGGAAGCCTACTGGGGTATCGACCTTATAGGTGGTTATATTAATGATACATCGATTAATGTTTTTGACCAGATCGAACTCGAGGAGGTTATTATCAGTATAGGTGGCGGTCCATTAATCGGGTTGATTTATAATCTTACGGATCGTATTTATCTGAGTACAGAGAGTTCTTTTTATGTGAATTTTTTGAGTAATACTGTCAAGGCCAATGGTATTACGGAGATCAAACGGAATGATTTTGCTGGTGCCATCGAGCCGCCATTATTTCTATTTGTAAATTATAGATTTTAAGAGGATGAGGAGATATATAAAAATATGGTTTATAGCATGGATGATCCTCAGTCCGATTGGGTTGATAGGGCAGCACAACAATAATCCCAATACCAAGGATTTTATAATAATGAAAAATAGCCAAGTCCTTACGGGAAAAGTACTCAACCTCGTCCCCGGTGACGTTGTAGAATTTAGGACAGATCAAGGCGAAATTTTATTGATTAAAACTAGGAAAATAAAAAGGATAGAGAGACGTACAGAAGAAGTTTCGGATCCATCCGAAAAAATAAATAATACCCCATTCGACGAAAGTCCGGACGCAAGTGATAGCACGAAAGTCAAAACAGCACCTTATCATACCCATGGGACTGCCAACTATACTGGTACCGCCGGCACTTCTTTCCAAAGAGATTTTGAACGTGTCATGGAAGTGGGTATCAATGTGTCATCCCTTTTTACACAGTTTGTACCACTTGGGAATGGGTCGAGTCGGACTGGTCCTTACAGCGTTATTTTTAGATTGGGAAATAATGAAAAAATGTTTTCTATTCAAGCGGGTATGGAAGCTGGGGATTTGGAATCTTTTGAAGGACTTGACCATTTCAATTTGGCATTAGGTTATTTAAGAAAACGATCGATTAGTGATAAATTTAATTATTATACGATGTATAATTTGATGGGATTTTTTGGAAGCTTTAACGACCCATCATCTCAAGAATCCGCCAATAGCGATGCGGGAGGAATAGGCGCTGGTATCGGATTTGGAATAGAATACAAAATTTCAAAAAATATATTTATTGGAACGGAAGCGATCATGTATATCGGTTCTCCTTCCCCAGATTTCATTCCGCCGGCAGCGCTATACCTAATTGCTCACTTTAATCGTTAATGAGATATTAAACTATTTACAGTTTTAAAAATAAGTTGTAACTTAATTGTCATAAAATTGTCATTCGTATGAAAAAACTTCTTTTACTTTCCATTTTTGCGGTTTTTGTTTTCGTCTTTAATGCTTGTCAGGATGAATCGCTGATCGACAACCAACAAAACCTAACTCCAGACTTGCCAGATGAACCCTATGATTATGTAGATATCTGGAATAAGATTCCAAATTTAAGATTGCCAGAAAGCATTCCGAATCCTACTGTATTTACGGACTTTCCAATTATTGAGTTTGAATTTGGAAATGAAGAAGGATTCCCAATAGAAGATGTAGGGTTTTTTCCTCCGGGACCGAATAATCGTGTAGACAATAATGACATAGCTACCTTGGGACGTGTATTGTTTTATGATACCAAATTTTCGAAAAATAATACCATATCATGTGCATCATGTCATCATCAAGAAAAAGCATTTGCGGATGATGTTGCACAAAGTATCGGTTTTGGTGGTAAGGCGACTCCTCGAAATTCTATGTCATTAGCTAATCCAGTATTGAATACGAATATGTTTTGGGACAGTAGAGTACAAGGCCTAGAAAATTTGATATCAGAACCGGTGACCAATCATATCGAGTTGGGCATCGCGTCTATGGAAGAGCTTGCAGACAAATTGCAAGATGTTGAATATTATGATGCTTTATTTTTAAAAGCATACGGAGACACTGAAGTGACGAGCTCTAGAATTAGTGACGCTGTGGCGCAATTTGTTGGGTCTATGTACAGTGGAAGTTCTAAGTTTGATCATGGTGTAAATAACAACTTTGCAGATTTCTCTGAATTAGAAAAATACGGGATGGCGATATTTTTTAGTGATGAAGCCAATTGCTCTGCTTGTCATGCTGGTGCCAATTTTGCAGCGCAAGATAATCCGCTAGCAGGTGGCCAATATAGTAGCCCAACCGTTGCAGGTACCGCTAATATTGGATTAGAAGTAGACTATGAAGATGAGGGTAGAGGAGAAGGTAAATTTAGAATACCTTCGCTAAGAAACATTGCACTAACGGGTCCTTATATGCATGACGGAAGATTCGAGACATTAAAAGAAGTTATCGGACATTATAACGAAGATATAGCACCTCACCTATCATTAGATGATAATCTAAAAGCGGGAGGATTACCAAAGCGTATGAATCTATCTACACTTGAGATTACCGCCTTAGAGTCCTTTTTAAGGACGCTTACCGATGAGGATTTAGTAAGTAATCCGATGTATTCTAATCCGTTTAGAAACTAGGAGTTTGTAAAAAATAATTGTTTAAAAAAGAGGTTTGGTGTTTGTGCTGAACCTCTTTTTTTGTTTAAGTGATTAATAATAAACTACCTCTATGCTGCTTTTTAGGGGTTAGCTATATTTTTTTAAAAAACTTAGGGTAGAAGTAGCTAGAAATTAAAACTCTCAAATAGGGATTCGAATAACGGATGATGATATGCTGAGGATGACCGAAGGAAATCTTACGACCTGTCTAGTGCTAGGTAGAGTTTTTTAATTCTTTTAATATATTTACAATGTTCATTCTTTGATGAAGTATTCTGTCGATAAAGATTTTATGACTTCTATTTTTATACTCACATGTTTCACAATTTTTTTCACTAATTCTACCTAACGAATCGGCGATATACTGCGTCTCTGCGACGAAGGAAGCAGATATGCTGTTATCATCGCTTGTTACTTGCTTTTTATCTTTTGAAGTGTTCTCTTACAATTCCATTTGTTTTCTCATCTTTTCTTGCATTATATACTTGACTTGATTCGAATATTGTCGAGATGTAACCAAATTTATTCTCTTCGAATTCAACTAGAAAACTATTGTTATTCTCTATCTGAACAATATCAAGATACAAGAATGGCACAAGCTCCTGACCACTAACACTTACTATTCCCCATCTGCCTTTCTTCTTAAAAATAGAAGTTGGCTTTTCTTCTCCGAAACTGGTTTTGAATTTCACATCATCGTAAATAAAATTCGGCATTACTTTATGAACTGAATCTTTTGGAATTAAATATCTTTCATTATTTACAACGTCAATTCCTTTTGAAGTCTTGTTGCAGTAAATAGCGTATTTAGAATTTTTCTTTAATAAAGCGAATTCAGAACTCAGTTCAATTATTGTATCGAGTTTCAAATTGGTTGTGTCAATTACTTTGTAACCTGAAGTATCGCTTGTGATTTTCCAATACTCATATGTTAGTTCATAAGTACCATCTAAATTGCTAATAGAGTAGTCTTTTAATCGTGAAATAATTGGTTTACAATTGACTATTTCATTAAACAATTCGACTTTTTTTATTGTGACACCATCAGAATTTATATAGTAGTTTCCATTGCCTTCATTTACTTTTGCTATTAGATTTTTCTTACCTCTTCCATCTTTACTCTTGACGCCGTAATATCTTAAGTAGAATGGTTCAGCACTTCTATATTTAGGTTTAATTAGCCATTGACCTGTATTTGAAATGTAACCGTATCGATTGTTAAGTTTAACAATTGCAGTGCCGTATTGAAACAGAGAGGCGTCTTCGAATTTTGGCTGAATTATTATGTTTCCGAAAAAGTCAGCATATCCCCATAATTTATCATACTTAATTGGATAGAGAGTATTACTGAAAAAAACATCATTGTTATTCTTTTCAATTAAAGATTCGCTCGTTTTACAACCGAGATTTGATATAATCAATATGAATAATAGTATTCTCATTTTACTTTTTTTTTTTTAACCAAATTGCAAGTAACGGTTTTGATATGTGGCGTCTCTGTGAGGAACGATCAGATATGCCATCATCATCTCTTGTTATCGACTGGCTTCTTTTTTTATTTCACAAGACTTTTCATATGAAAACAAGTTCCTTATTGACCATTCAAAGTTCAATAAGAAATCTTTATCCCAACAAAGTGAATCAAGATATTTGATTTTTTCAATATAAATAACGAAACCAAATAAATTTTTCTTTTGCTCTTGTAAATCTTCCTTTATTGTTCTGAGAATTTCATATAAATAAATTTTTTCATCAGGTGTAAATTGATTCTTTTTAAACCATATTCCAATTCGCCGACTTGTAGATGAACAAATATATTTTGCTCTTGTTTTTATTATTATCTTAAATTCTTTTTCCATTATTTTCAAAGAATAGTTTCTATTTAATTTAATTGATTCGTCCCATAGAATCAAATTCTTCTTTAAATAAATACAATCGAAATCAATGTTATTGAATTTTAGTTGGTTTTCATAAGGCGTTAATTCATAATTTGTTGCTTTAATTTGTGATTTTGCTATTATTTTTTTTGCTAAATTCGATTCTATTAAATTATCTAAACATCTTAAAATAGAAATTTGATAACCAAACGGTTTTGAGTCAACAGCATGAAATTTATTCTTTGAAAGTCGAACAGATAAGCCATTTATAGAAATTTCGTTTTGATTGAATTTATGAAAGTACTCTCGAATAGCTTTTGTTGAGTATTGAATATATTCCATCGCTT
This sequence comes from Saprospiraceae bacterium, assembly GCA_020630555.1. GTDB lineage: Bacteria > Bacteroidota > Bacteroidia > Chitinophagales > Saprospiraceae > JAHDCZ01. The sequence continues at coordinate 231 of JAHDBE010000113.1, read as the reverse complement.
TTTCATTATCAGTTTCAATCTGGAAACAGTTATCATTATTTGGTACAATATCAATATTGAATTCTGCAAATAAACCATGTGTAGTCCTTAGTCGAACGATTTCAAAGTATGGTTTTTCTATAACAATTTGATTTCTATTTTTAGCTAACTCGATTTTCATTATTTTTTGCTTGTCGATAACGGACGATGATACTCGCCGTATCGACATCACTACAAAGTTAAAGATAATAA
>JAHDBE010000112.1 GCA_020630555.1 Saprospiraceae bacterium | reverse complement strand
TTTCGTGAAAACAATTTCTTCACGAAATGAGGTAGGTTTTAATCTTTTCCAGATTAACAAACAATTGAATTCGCAAAGAGGCTCATTAAAGATTCTTGTCAAATGACTTTCGTCAGATTCTTAACTCTTGAAAAATCTCTGTGTATAACTTTGACCATTCTTAGAAAAACGAATAATGTAGGTTCCACTAGTCCAAGTTTGAATATTAACATTTGACAATATTTCAATAGAAGCATCTCCATGAGTCACGCGGCCATTTAAATCATAAATCTCAAAACGGACATCTCGGATTTCTTCAGAGTAATCAATCTCTAATGACTCGTTAGAAATGAGATTCGATTTCAATTTTACCCCTACTAGATCTGTATTAGTGGTATTCGTCGTCTCTAACTCCACTTGTGTCAAATCAAAACTCTGAATGCCTCGAGCAAAAGTACCTGCAATAAGTTCATTTTTAACAGGATTGTAAGTCAAATCATAAACCGGTATTATTGGCATATTCTCGCCTAATCGTTCCCAAAACTCTCCACCATCAATTGTCATATACACACCACCATCCGTAGCGACAAAAACCACATTATCGTCATAGCCTTCTAAGACATAAATGTCGTTAACCGATAATTGAGGCAAATTCGAATTAATACTTACCCAAGTATCACCATAGTCTACCGATTTAAAGATGTGAGGAATAAACTCATTGTACTTGTAACCCGTTATTCCCAGAAAAGCCACACTTTCATTATTCGGAGAAGCTTTAACATCAGACACATAACGTCTAGGAAGATTATCAATAACCTTTTCCCAGCTCACTCCTCCATTTACGGTGCGCCAAGCCCATCCATCAGATGTACCGACATATAAAACATTTGGATTCAGAGGAGATTCATGTAATGTTGATATATCATGTCGATAAGCAGATTCAGGATTCTCGCTATCCGTCAAATCCTCACTAAACTCCATCCATTCGCCGAAAGGCCCTCCTGAATTTACGTAAACACGATCACTACCTGCATATAAAGTATTATTATCATGGGCAGACATGATGTAAGGTGTATCCCAATTTTTCGGACCACCAAATCCTGGTATTCCCGAAAAACTTCCTCCACCATCTGTCGTCACGCGAATCGATCCATTTTGTGTCTCCACATAAAAGACATTGGGATCAACCGGATCAAAAATGGCTTGAAAACCGTCTCCTCCAAAGATTCTGTCCCACTCATTGATTCCTTCTTTATTACCGCCAGTCGTTCCATTGTCCTGAGCACCACCATAATAATAATCTGGTTGCCATGGGTTATAGGCAACTCGGTAAAATTGCGTCGTCGGTATGTTTTCAATATCTGAATAAGTCTCTGTTTCATCGTCATATCTATACGCTCCACCATCGGTAGCCAATAAAAAATCCCCATCTTCTAACCACACTAAATCATGTTTATCTGCATGCACACTATACTCCCACCAAGGCGGAGTCGCTGGTGCCCAACTAATTCCGCCATCTCTTGTTCGATACATATCTACACCTAAAACCAGAATATCATCAACATCCTCAGGATTCACAGATATTCTTCCAAAATACCATGCGAACCCTCCTTGCACTCCACATGGTAATCCATTTTCTTCAAGCCAAGGTATCTCCGTCCAATTATTACCACCATCGACAGACTTGTAAATTCCAGATAAATCAACACCAAATGTGGCACAACTATCTGATCCACCACTACGACAGTACGAAGCAAACAAAGTCTCTGAGTCAGGACCTGACATGGCCAGACCGATTCTCACTAATTCTCCCGTAGGTAGTCCATTTTCTAGGATCTCCCAATTTTCTCCGCCGTCCGTAGTCTTCCAAATCTTAGCATCAGGCCCAGAAATTTTTGATTCGTTATTATTTCTGATACGATTCCATCCTGCCGCAAAAACTGTATTATGATCTTGAGGATCGACTAAAATATCTATAACCCCTGTCGAATCATTGATCATTAATATCTGATTCCAATTAGCCCCAGCATCTTCACTTTTGTATAGTCCTCGCTTTGAGTTTCTCTCAAACGGAATACCCATCGCCGATGCATAAATAATATCCGAATCTTCTGATGAGACATGGATCTCAGAAATAATACTCTCCTCACTTAGGCCAATCTGTGTCCACGTGTCACCTCCATCCGTGGATTTATGTACCCCATCGCCGATAAATGGATAACCTGAAATATTTAGATCCCCTGTACCTACATAAATAATCTCTGGATCGTTTGGATCAAACTCAATGTCACTTATAGCCATATAAGCGCGATCGTCAAAAACAGCTTCCCAAGAGTCTCCACCGTTTTCCGTTCTAAATAATCCACCTTGTGAAAATCCTAAGAAAATGATTTCAGAATTGGAAGGGTGAACTGCGATTGTGTTGATTCGAGCACCAATATTTCCGGGTCCTTGCACCTCCCATTGGCCAGTAGTGGATCTCGTCACAACAGAACTAGTTAACTCTCTTAAATTTTTATGATAACTTTTATAATCAAACTTTGTCTCTGGATAATTACGTTGATCCCAGAACCCCTCAAAAGGATATAACTTCTCTTCAAACCGAGTCATGTCCTCATTATTGTTATACTCTTTTTGCTGACAAGACAAGAATACTACTAGTGAAAATAGACACAAATAACGCATAATCTTAATTTATACTTCAAGATAGACATTTGGTATACGGAAAACGATAAACTCAAAACTCCTTTACGACATAGCGCTTCTTTTACTAATTCTACATTTGGGAGAGCATCGACTATTTAACAAACGAAAGCGGTCTTAAAATCTCCACTTTAAGCGAACAAGCATTACATTTATTTGTTATAGTAATACTATCATTTACAAATTATTTAAAACAAAATGCTATGCGAAAGACATGTTTAATTCTCTTATGGACATCTTACCTCCACATTGGGTTAACGCAGATGGATCTATTCATGAAAGCAGATCAGTTTGTACATCAAGGAAATTTACTTCAAGCTAAAGCCCTACTAGATGAATACGTCTTTGTTAATCCTGAAAACTACAAAGCATTAATAAAAAGATCTCATGTGCATCGTATTTTAGGTGAAGCTCATAATGCAGATGCAGATCTCGCTAAGGCCATTGCGCTAAACAATTACGCGGATATTTATTTATACGCAAAATCTCGAGCCACGGTTTTAGGAGAACATAGTTACAGTTACGATTGGATTTATGACCCCTCTATTAGTGTGTCTTTTGCCAAATCGATTTTTGATAAAGTGGACCTTTTAAATGAGATTAAAAATCGATCCATGGACTCAAAAGCGGATTCCCTATTTCTAGACGCTCTTGAAAGCCTTACAACAAATAAATATGAAGTTCTTGTTAAAACATTAAATGGCATTAACATCAATGACCCAAACCTTGATTTAAAATACGATATGCTAGGCCTAATGGATCTTGTTTCTGGAAATCTTACTGAATCAATTACAATGTTTGATAAAGCCATCCTGCATAACGAAAACTTCAGTATGGCTTATCATCATCGAGGCCTAGCTCATAAATTACAAGGCAACTACAACCTTGCAATCAATGATGTGAAAACAGCGATTAACCTTGATGGAGAAGATGCTCGATACTATTTTACTAAAGCAAAGATTCACGAAAAACTAAACAACCCAGAAAAAGCACAGTTATATTACACCAACGCTTTGCATACTGATGAAAATTATTCGCAAGCCTTAGTTAATCGGAGTCTTTTACTCAAATCAGATGGACAAATTCAAGAGGCACTACAGAATCTAAACATGGCAATAATCCTTAACCCCAATGAGGACGAAAACTACTTTATCCGCGGAGGTTTAAATGTGGTTTACGGTGATTACGATTCTGCAATACTAGATTATGATAGATATATAGCTAAACATCCATATGATGAAAAAGCATTATTTAATCGAGGTGTAGCACATCTCTTAAAATATGATTTTAACAATGGCTGCGCTGATTTAAGTCAAGGAAGATACAGTCACAACCCAACGAGTGCGCAGTTTTACGAACAATTTTGTGCATCAATCAAATTTTAAAAATTATTTCATACCAAGCTTCAAGAACTCGGCCTAGCGCCGAGTTCTTATAATTTTAGACTTTTCGTTAGACATCACTACCTTTGCAGCCAAACACGTATTTAATGGATAAGACCAATCAGGGACATGTCACGGTAAATCACGACAATGGGATCGCTACCATTGAGTTTTATCACCCCAGTCATAATTCCCTTCCAGGAAACTTATTAGCTCAATTGGCACATACAATTTCTACCGAAGGAAATAACCCAGAGAGTACTGTCATCGTCATAAAAAGTGCTGGCGATCGAACCTTCTGCGCAGGAGCTAGCTTTGACGAATTAGTGGCTATAGAAGATTACCCTTCCGGGAAAGATTTCTTTATGGGTTTTGCTAATGTTATTAATGCCATGAGAAAGTGCCCCAAATTTATTATTGGTCGCATCCAAGGGAAGGCCGTTGGTGGTGGAGTAGGATTAGCCGCAAGCGTAGATTATTGTATGGCTAGTAAATATGCGTCTGTTAAATTAAGTGAGCTCGCCGTCGGGATAGGTCCTTTTGTAGTCGGCCCTGCTTGTGAAAGAAAGCTTGGTTTGAGCGCTTTTAACCAAATGGCCATCAATGCCTCAGAATGGCAAACTGCTGTTTGGGCAAAAGATAAAGGCTTGTTTCATGAAGTTTTTGACTCTACGGAACAACTCGATGAATACATAAGGCACTTTTGTCAAAAACTTGTCTCCATGAGTCGCGAAGCACAAAAAGAATTAAAAACTGTTTTATGGTCTGGCACGGAAGATTGGGATAATCTTCTTGAGAAAAGAGCTGAAATAAGCGGAAGATTAGTATTGACTGAAGCTTCCAAATCCGCCATCTCAAAATTTTTAAATGCTTAACTGAGATGACCAAAGGACCGAGTAAAAAAACATTAGAAAGAGCGTATTATCTTATGTGCTGCTCTTTTCACATGAGTGCCATTTATGAGCAAAATGCCAAACTAACTGCAAAATATGTACACGCTACATCACGCGGTCATGAAGCCATACAATTGGCGGCTGGCTTGCAACTAAATCCTGAAGATTTTTTATCTGCTTACTATAGAGATGACTCTACTTTACTCGGCATTGGCCTCGAGCCATATGATTTAATGCTTCAACTATTCGCTAAAAAGGATGATCCTTTTTCGGGTGGAAGAACGTATTACTCCCATCCAAGCCTCAGAGATGATAACAAACCCAAAATCCCTCACCAATCGTCAGCCACAGGAATGCAAGCAATTCCAAGTACCGGAATAGCGATGGGAATTCAATACATCGAAAAAGAAAAAATATCCAAATCCAAAAAGAAACCTATAGTCATTTGCTCTTTGGGTGATGCCTCAGTCACCGAAGGCGAGGTAGCCGAAGCTTTTCAAATGGCCGCATTAAAACAACTTCCTATACTTTATTTAATCCAAGATAACGAATGGGATATCTCTGCGACGGCCGAAGAAATCAGGTCCATGAATGCCTATGAATATGCACAAGGATTTAAAGGATTGGAAGCAGTTACCATTGATGGAACAGATTTTATTGAATCTTATAATACCATCCAATCGGTCATTAAGATCATGCGAAAAGAAAGGCGACCATTCCTAATCCATGCGACGGTTCCCCTGCTTAATCACCACACTTCTGGTGTTCGCATGGAATGGTACAGAGATGATCTCGAAGAAGATAAAAAAGAAGATCCTCTACCTAAACTTAAGGCTCAACTCCTCGAGGCAGGCTTCTCAGAAAAAAAATTAAATAAGATTTATAATGAAGCTTTAAATAAAGTTCAATCGGATTTCAATAAAGCTAAAAATGCAGATGACCCTACTCCGGAAGATTTATTCACCCATGATTTCGCGCCGACTTCCGTCAAAGAAGAAGTAGGGAAAAGATCTCCCAAAAATGGAGAGGAAAAACTCATGGTGGACACGGCCCTTATTGCCATCCAAGAGTTGATGGAAAAACATCCGGAGTGTCTTCTATATGGACAAGATGTAGGTGGTCGATTGGGAGGTGTATTTAGAGAAGCCGCTACCCTCGCCCAAAAATTCGGTGATAATAGAGTTTTCAATACACCCATTCAGGAAGCTTTTATTGTTGGTAGCACAGTTGGGATGAGCGCCGTTGGCTTAAAGCCAATTGTTGAAGTTCAGTTTGCCGATTACATCTGGCCTGGATTAAATCAACTCTTCACCGAAGTAAGTCGAAGCTGTTATTTATCTAATGGTAAATATCCTGTGAGTATGGTATTGCGTGTACCCATAGGTGCCTATGGGTCTGGAGGGCCTTATCATTCTTCGAGCGTAGAAAGTGTTTTGACAAACATTCACGGAATAAAAATCGCGTACCCAAGTAATGCGGCAGATATGAAAGGGCTTATGAAATCTGCTTATTATGACCCAAATCCGGTAGTTATTTTGGAGCATAAAGGCCTTTACTGGTCTAAAGTCCGAGGTACAGGTGGCGCTAAAACCATTATGCCCGATGAAGATTATATACTACCTCTCGGTAAAGCCCTAATGAATTTAGAAGCTACGGACGAAAACAATCGCGTGCTCGTCATTAGCTACGGCATGGGCGTACATTGGGCCTTAAATGCGGCAAGAAACCATCCAGGCCAAGTGGGTATTTTGGATCTTAGATCGTTATACCCTCTTGACACCGATTTAATCTTTGAAAGGGTTACGAATTACAATAAATGCATCGTCGTTACAGAGGAGCCGGTAAATAATGGTTTTGCGCAAAGTATCGCTGCTCGGATTCAAGAAAACTGTTTCGAACATCTGGATGCTCCAGTCTGGGTGGTAGGTGCCGAAAACATGCCCGCCATCCCTTTAAATGAGATTTTAGAGAAGACTATGGTTCCTTCTATCGAAAAACTAAGTGCCGCCATCGAAAAAGCATTGAAATACTAGGTGTTATCCCCTATAATTGAATGGTAATTATTGACGTTCTTTAACAAACAACAACTTTAGCTATGAAAAAACTACTTTTTGCTGTGGTATCACTTTGCTTTTGCCTTTCGGCAAATGCTCAGGAAGTCAACTTAGGGGATTTTGATTACTTAAAAACCGCCACGTCGGTAAAAGTTCATCTTATCCCAAGTGATAAAAACATGGCAGATGTAAATATGATCCGAGGGGATTATGACGATCTAATCATCGAAGAAAAAAATGGCATACTTAAAATTAAGTTCAAAAACAAAATGTGGGGAATCGGTGGCAATAAAAACAAAGCAGAAATTGACCTCTATTATACCACACTCAAAGGAGTCGATACAAGTTCGGGCTCTAGCGTCACAAGTGAAGGAATCATAAAAGCCGAGGATTTTCATGTAGAGTCTAGTAGCGGAAGTAGTTGTACGATTGAATTAGACGCGACAAATGTAGAAGGAGATGTGAGCTCAGGCTCTAGAATACAGATTCGTGGTGAAGCGGACAATTTAGAAGTCGAGGCGAGCTCAGGTTCATCTTGGGATAGTTATCGATTAAAAACAAAAAAAGTGATCGCAAGTGCATCTTCTGGATCAAGTATTCGAGTTTACGCAGATAAATCCATTGAGGCAGAAGCATCTAGCGGAGCAAGTGTGAAATATAAAGGCGATCCGGTAAACGAAAATATTGACGTAGGAAAGTATAGTGGAGGAAGCGTAAGTAAAGCCAAATAAAAAAAAGGGCGGTTAATTAACCGCCCTTTTTTTATCTCTTTGTTACATCATCAAACAGCAAAACTTTCCCCGCACCCACATGTACGCGCGGCATTCGGATTATTAAAGTAAAATCCATTACCATTTAATCCACCCGAAAATTCTAATGTGGTATTACATAAGTATAGGAAACTCTTTAAGTCTGTAACTACTTTAACACCATTATCTTCAAATACCTGATCGTTTTCTTGAGATTCATTGTCAAAGTCCAACTTATAACTCAATCCACTACATCCTCCACTAGTTACGCTTACTCTGATGAAGTAATCCTCAGACATCTCGTTTTTACTGCGTATTTCAGCTATTTTATCTTTCGCGCTGTCAGCTACAAATAACATATTTCTAGGAGTCGCTGTTTTTCGATTTATAATCCGCAATGGCACTTTTAATGGCATCCTCCGCTAGAACAGAACAGTGAATTTTCACTGGTGGCAAAGCCAATTCTTCGACAATATCCATGTTATCTATCGCACCAGCTTCATCAATACTTTTACCTTTTAACCACTCCGTAGCTAAAGATGAACTAGCAATAGCTGATCCACAACCAAAAGTCTTAAACTTGGCATCTTTAATAATTTTAGTCTCTTCGTCCACCTCAATTTGTAAACGCATAACGTCTCCACATTCCGGAGCACCGACTAATCCCGTTCCAACATCTTTAGATTCTTTGTCTAAAGTCCCTACGTTTCTCGGGTTTTTAAAATGATCTATAACTTTCTCTGAATACGCCATGATTCCGCTTTTTTATAGTAACTATTTATTCAGTAATTAAGTTTCTAATGTTCCGTCCATTCTACAGCATCCAAATCTATGCCTTCTTTATACATCTCCCATATTGGGCTAAGATCTCGCATATGATTTACCCCTTTACTTACCGCATCAATAGCATAATTAACATCTTCTTCCGTCGTAAATCGTCCAAGACTGAAACGAATAGATGAATGCGCCAAATCATCCCCCAACCCTAAAGCTATCAACACATAAGATGGTTCCAAACTTGCACTAGTACAAGCCGATCCTGACGAAACCGCAATATTTTGATTAA
>JAHDBE010000111.1 GCA_020630555.1 Saprospiraceae bacterium | reverse complement strand
TTACTAAGGCTGGAATTAAAGTCATGAGTAACTGTTCGGTCGAAAAGGTCGATACAAAAGGTAAAGTCTGTAAAGTACTTGTTAAGAGTCGAAAGGATGGCAAGGAAGAAACTATCAATTGTGATGTGGTCTTGTCTGCTGCGGGTGTCAGTACAAATATTGAAGGTATTGGACTTGAGGCTCTAGGTGTCAAAGTGAATAAAGGACTTATTGAGGTAGATCCGTTTTATGAGACTTCCGTCAAAGGAATTTATGCTATTGGTGATGTCGTGCCTGGACCTGCTTTGGCACATGTGGCCACAGCGGAAGGGATAGTATGCGTAGAAAAGATGGCGGGACACGATCCAGAACCTATTGATTATCAAAACATTCCATCGTGTACTTATTGCAGTCCAGAAATCGCAAGTGTAGGACTCACTGAAGAAGCTGCAAAAGAAGCTGGATACGAATTAAAAATCGGAAAGTTTCCATTTTCAGCATCAGGTAAAGCAAGTGCAGCAGGTGCCAAAGAAGGTTTTGTAAAGGTTATTTACGATGCTAAATATGGAGAATTACTAGGTGCTCATTTTGTTGGTGCGAATGTCACGGAAATGATTGCCGAAATTGTTGCAGCAAGAAAATTGGAAACCACTGGTCATGAAATACTGAAGGCAGTACATCCACACCCTACGATGAGTGAGGCCGTTATGGAGGCAACTGCAGCGGCCTATGGCGAGGTTATTCACCTATAAATTATAACATACAAAAGACAGCGGACATATGTACTAGCCCTGCGATTAGTACAAATAGGTGCCAGATTACGTGATTGTAATAAAGGCGCTCCCATAAATAAAATATAACGCCTAAGGAGTATATGACCCCTCCGATAACCATGAGATAAAATGACCAATCAGGTAAGGCCTGAAGTCCGTTACCTGGAACAAATACAACTGACCATCCCATGAGGACATAGAGTATAGCGGAGACGAAGTCATATTTTGTACCATAGATCAGCTTAAACAAAGTCCCAAAGGCCGTACAAACCCAAAGAAAAATCAAGATATTCCTACAAACGATAGGATCCGCATAGGCCAGTAATACGGGTGTATATGTCCCAGATATCAAGTAGTAAATGCTAATATGATCCAGAATTCTGAGTTTACTCTTTGATTTCAATTTCTGGGTAAAGTGGTAAAGCGTTGAGCTGATAAAAACAAAAAGGAAAGAAAACCCATAAATCGAAACGCCAACAATGCGGGGAACGTCAATATCTAGAGCTACTACAATAAGATATGGGATAACAATAAAACCAACAAGTGCACCTATACCGTGAGTAAGGGCATTGAGTTTTTCAAGATGTCTATCTAGTTGTTTGGAAACAAAACCGTAAGGATTTACGGTTATATTACTTTGTGGCATATGATTTTAAATCTCTATGATCTGTTGATTATATGCTCCAAAGATACCATATCCATTTTTAATGTTAGAATAGATTTGGGTAGGTTGTGATAAATTGGAATTGACGTCGCTATTCCATTTATAGATGTCAATAGACTTATAGTACTCATATAAATCTTTACTCACGGATAAAACACGAAGCTTATATGTGTATTCCGCATCGTCAGACAATTGGCCTCCCCCATTAGAACCAGATCCGCCATTTTGTTCATTACCATCTTTGACATAATTCGTTTCGTCAACTATGTTAATAAAACTGGTGTTATATCGTGTTCCGTTAAAAGCGTCATCAGAAAGAAAAATTCTTCCGTGACCGGTTCTGTCATCCGGATTTGAGACATCATCAACATTTGAATCTTCAGTTTCTAAGATTCCTTGTATAGAAACCGATTCGCCAGAAATATCAGATGGATCGGATATTTCAATAACCAAATCCCATATGTAATAATTTTCTTCTGACGATTCGTCTAAAATATCAAAAACAATCTTTAATGCTTTTTGACCATCCGGCAAGAAAAGTTCTGTTGTATCCAAATCTGCGATAATAGGATTGGGTGATATTTTATTCGAAGAACACACCTCGTCAAATCCCTCAGCACTTACAACGAGTTCATAATCTATACCTTCAGATGGCACATCTTCAAGACTCATGTAATTTCCGTTTCCTACGTAATTCAAATCGAATTCCTGATTAGTTTCTTTATTCCGTATAAAAACATCCGCATTAGGAATATTTTCTATGCGCTCTTCATCGTCCAGAATATTCCCAGTTTTGGACACATGTACCAGCCATTGTTCACCAGGGCTAAATGTTGAATTTATGACGAGCTTAGATTCAAAATCAATATCAAGATTCAAATCTCTTTCACAAGAAGTAAAAAGAATGGCAATAAATAAGAGTCCAATGCCGATATGGAAATTTGAGTTAGACATCTTCTTAAATATAACACAAAAATGTCGGCTCTACAATGTATAAATCGCAATAAACACAGTGAAAACTAGTGAATTATGTTAAAACTTCATTTTTACATTTAAATAAGGCAATACAGGAAATAGACTGACTCCTTTTACTGATTTTCTGGAGACTATCGGGTCGTCATATATATACACATAAAATGGATTGAAACGGTTATATGAATTATAGACGCCGCCGCTTACTTCGAATCCAAAATCATCCATATTTTTTGTATAGTTCATCCCTAAATCCAATCGATGGTAATATGGAAAACTTATGTTGTTTCTTTGAGATGAATTTATTGGAAATTCATCTGTCAATGTAGCGAATTCCTCAAGCGCAAGACTGAAATTAGATCCTGAGCTAAAATACCAAATCGAGGTAAGGCTCAGTTGATTGTTGAATCTATGGCTTAATCTGAATTTCAAATCGTGCAATCTTTCGTACTTATCTGGAAATGGCTCGTTATCATTTATTCCTTCAAAAGTGCGAGTGGATCTAGAGAGCGTATAATTCAATTCGACATCCCACTTATCGTTATTGAAATAACTTGCAAATTCAGCACCATAGGCTCTTCCTTTACCAGAAATGACTCGATTTTCCCATTCATTATTAGAACCAAAGACTGGAGTGTCATCTGTATTAATGACATTGAAGAAAATATCGGAATTGCTTTGGTAATCCAATAGGTTTCTCATCTCCTTCCAATACCCACCAATAGAAAAAGTAAAACCTGATTCAAATTTCTTATCTAGTTGAACATTGGTGAGAAATCCATTTTGAGGTTTTATGGTTTGTGTCGAAGGGACCCACAAATCAGAAGGCAATCCTGTTCCAGGATTTACAAGCCTATGAACGAATTGAGACATTTGAGAATAACCCATACTTAATGAAATTCCATCAGTCCAGTTCTTCCTTAGTGATATTCTCGGCTCAAAATTGACATAATCTTTTGATCGTACTTGATAATGATTTAGTCTAGAGCCAATTTTTAGAGACCAATTGTTCAGCTCATAATTGACTTCTGCATAGGCGTAATTCTCATTGGCGCGTATGGTGGAGTCGCCTTCAAAGAATATATCCTCTGTTTCTTGAACTATTACCCGAGACTGTCTAAGCGTAGGATTATATCTATGATACGAAGTCCCTAAACCAAAATTAAATTTCAATTGATCTGAAGCATAAAAGTCAAAGTGAGAGCTTAGGTTTATATCTCTTATTCCACTATATGCCCAAACATCCAATTGCTGATTAAAACGTTCTTGATCTTGGAAAAGATTAAAATCGTATGTTCCTCGAGATTGATATTCATAATTAAGATAACTACCATGTATGTGTCCTGATACGCGAGAACCTAAAATCCATTTAAAATTTCCAGTATACAATCTATTTCCCCAGTTAATGGAGTTTCTTTCTTGGAGTTCGAATCGGTCCTCGCCATCTTGAGAACTTTCAGAAGTCACAAAACGAATGGCATCATCCCCGTCGTAAATACTTATGCTCAAATTGGAGGTTTTGGAAATGTCAAAAGACAGTTTCGCATTTACGTCGTGATAGTTTATTCCTGTATTATCATTTTCAAAAAAGCGATCGAAGAATTCTTTGGCATATAGATCAACCCATGATGTTCTGGCAGAAACATTAAAAGTCATTTTGTCATATAAAATGGGTCCTTGAAAATTAGCCTCAGGTCCTAAAATACCAAGACTCACTGAACCACCATGCGCATACTTATTTCCATCTTTTAATTGAATATCCAAAACGGAGGACACACGCCCACCGTAACGACTGGGAAAACTCCCTTTTAAAAAATCTACTTCTCTAATGGCATCATTTATAAAAATGGTATTTAGTCCTCCGATATGGTTAACTTCATACATGGGAGCACCTTCAAACAATATTAGGTTCTGATCCTGAGAGCCTCCTCTTACAGAATATCCCCCACTCCCTTCATCCGGCGTACTCACACCCGTTTTTAGTTTAATATGATTAGTTAAGTTTTCAGAACCAAAAAGTGATGGTACCGGGCGATTTAAATGCACTTTTATTCTCTCTCCTCCAGTATATCTATCGATTGCAAAAGAATCCGGATTTATTGTGACTACCTGAATCTCATTATTAAATTTCATAGGGACATAAACGAAGGAATTCTTTTCGGGTAAAAATGATTTCGTTAATGATTTATAACCTAAATAAGAAAAATCTAGAGTGGATACTTTAGGGCACTTTAGGGTAAAAAAGCCCTGATTATTCGTTATAGTATATTTCTGTGAATTAATAACTCTGATGATCACGCCTTCAAGTTTTTCTCCAGAATCACTATCTATGACATAACCAGTTAATTCTAACGATTCGTCTTTTAGAGGAATGAATAATATGCGCTTTTTACCAGACAGTCTTATCTCAACAGATTGATCATTCAGTGTTTTCTCTAAAAATTCTCGTAGAGTGGTGTGTTGATCCAATGAAGCTTCAGCCCTTATATCTACAAAATTCGAACTATAACTATAGATTAAATCATTGTATTCTGAACTGAATTCTATGACTTGCTTTAAAGAGTAATTTCCAGGAGGAAGATTAATAGGAAGATCGAGAATATTCGTTTGACCGAAAAGCGTACACTTTGCCGAAAGGCAGAAAAGAAAAAAAACTAATCTGTAAAAATCATAACGCATTAATCAGCATTGTATATCCAATATACGGTACTGACCATTTTCAATTGAGTAATTAAGACCAAATACCGTTTTTAATTCATCTAGCACTTCCTGCAGAGTCTCATCAGTATAGACGGTATTTATTTTACATTGGTTGGTATTGATATTTTCAGATACTGTAATGGTTACATTATAATGTCTCTGTAGGGTCTCTACAAAAGTCTCTAAATCAGCGTCTTCAAATACAATTTTCTGATCAACCCAGCTTAAATAATTCGGTGTAGTTAATCTGTATTTAACAAGAGCACCCTCGAACAATTTACAAGCCTCACCAGCTGTAAGGTGAACATCCCTAGAATTAAATCTGACAGCCACTTTACCCTCAACAACAAAAACCTCAAATCGATCATCCGACACATCAACTGAGAATTCAGTACCCAAAACCGTGATATCACCATGAATTGTCTTAATAGTGTAAGGCCTCTCCCCGTCGTGAGCCACTTTAAAAAAGGCTTTTCCATCCAGATTATGTGCTCGTACTGTCGAATAATCTTTAGGCAAATCTACTTTTGAAAATGCGGCTAAAATAATCTCGGAACCATCCATTTCTGAAATATGCTCTATGGTATCGGTACTCGAAAAATCTGTTTTAATTGGATCTACAGACTTAGGCCAAAATATGACGGCCGAGCAAATTAAAAGGACTGCAGCAGCGATTGAAGACCATGGTAATCGGAAAGTTCTGGCAAGCTCTTCTTCATTTAATTCTGGATCTATTTTAGACCAAGCCAATTCTGGACTAAAATCTTCATAGTATTTTAATCGATCTAAATCATCCCATGAATTCCTAATTTGATTTAGAGCATCAATATTTTCTTTAGACGAACTCTCCCATTCACGAAGGGTGTCTAGGTCTTCCTGAGACGATTTATCTAAAACGTACTTAGCGATCAAATCATTAATATTCATTCGGTATTATTTGCCTTCCGGGTTTAACATTTGTCTAAGTTGCTTTAACGCTTTTCCCATGTGGTTTTCCACCGTTTTTACTGAGATGTTTAATTCCTCTGCAATTTCAGTGTAAGTTAGGCCATTTTGCTTGCTAAGTAAAAGGACTTGGCGGCATTTAGGCGGTAATTGTCGTATTGACGCAAACATTTTCTCCTTCAGAGTAAATTCGTCGATTTCTTGCACAATTTCAGTGGAATCCTGTTCAAGAGTATTAGCTAAAGATTGAATTCTTTTGTTTTTTCTTAATAGCTCAATGGACTTATTTCTGGTACTCGTAAAGAGATATGATTTTAGATCTCGACTTTCGTCAATGTCATGGCGTTTCTTCCATAAGTTCATAAATACCTCTTGAACAACATCTTTAGCCAACTCAGAATCACTTACAAAGGACTTTGCATAATTGCATAGGACGTTATAGTACGTCATAAACAATTGTTTAAATCCTTGTTTTGTCTGAAGCATCGTAAATGAGTAAAGCATTACATTTAAATCTCCAATAATATTAAGTCAATTATTCGTCTTAATGTGTCGGAAAGACGTTTAAAGCTAAACTAACCGATTTGTTAAATTCTATCCTATCCAAATCTAATGGCACACCAAGTTCGTCAAAATAAAATAGTAAATTCTCCGTAGGCATATTGCCTGTCAAATCATCTTTTGCCATGGGACATCCACCAAAACCTCTGATGGCCGCGTCAAACTTTCTACACCCTTTACGGTAAGCGGCATCTATTTTCTCTCTCCATGAATAAGGTAATGTATGAAAATGTGCACCTATTTCGGCATTGGGAAACTTTGGAATCAAATGTCCAAAGATGTACGAGATACTTTCGGGATTTCCTACACCAATAGTGTCAGATAAAGCAAAATATTTTATGCCCAATTCCTCTAGAGTTTCAACCCACCTCTGACAAATTTCTATATTCCATGGATCCCCATAGGGATTTCCAAAAGCCATCGAGATATAAATTAAAAGTTCTTTGCCACACTGATCGGATATTTCCTTAATCTGCTTTACTCGATCCAATGATTCCTCTAAGCTTGCATTTGTGTTTCTTCTTTGAAATGTTTCAGAAATAGAAAATGGATATCCTAAAAACTTTATTCTTTCAAACTGCGATGCATCCTTAGCTCCTCTCGCGTTAGCCACGATAACAGATAGTTTGGTATTTGAATCATCCAATTTATCTATTAAGAGATGGGTATCCCTCATTTGAGGGATTGCTTTAGGAGATACAAAACTACCGCAATCTATCGTGTCAAAACCGACTTTAAGAAGTTGGTTAATATACTCTAGTTTTTTTTCGGTAGGAATAAACTCATGGATTCCTTGCATGGCATCACGACTGCATTCTACAATTTTGAGCTTTGAATCTCCTAAGTTCAGTTTTGACATTCCTATGAGTGAGGGTATATGGTTATTTAATACTTCTAATTGTATATTTAAGTAAAAGTAAAGATATGCATAAAGGTCATCTTACGCTTATTGGATTTATTCTTTTCATGCTAGGAAGTCTATCCCTTATATTGAGTCTAGTCGGATTAAATCTGAGTATTTTTTCTTTTATGGAAAAAATGCCTTCAGTCACCGGATTACTGGTCAAACTTTTTCTCATTGTCGGTGGGATGATAATTATGTATGTCAGTAAAATGGATAGAACGCCCTAATTAAAGATCTTCATTTATACCAAAATTCACACCGAATTCTCTATACCCTGATTGATCGAAAGACCAGACAAAATCCACTCTGAAGTTTCTAAATATTCCAATACCTACATTATCTACGCCGTAAATCAATTCATGGTATCGTACGTCGTCTCGATAAAGGCCGTTATACCCAAAAACTGAACTAAACAACAAAGACCTTATACCGGGTATTCTGTCCAAAATGTATCCATCTAAATGCCACTCCATATTATGTGTGATATAAGAATTCGTCGAACTGAATTCATAATTTTCATTCAATCTAAAGCGTATTAAATTTCGATCTGTACCTGCCCATTCCCCTTCATTTCCCATGAAATGAAACAAATCCATAAAACCTAATGAATCATCATTTACAAAATGTCCAAAATCCGTTCGAAAAGCTAAAAACCCTAAATTATTTAAATCAATGAAAGGGTCACGAATAACAAAATTTAATTTGTCATAATTCACATCTGAGCCGATGATATTCAATCCTTTATGATAGTGAAGGGCTAATCGGGGGAATTTTGATCCTAGATTAATACGTCGTCCCGCTAATGTCATGTATTTCATACCTGGTCTCCAAAACAAACTAAGACCGACTTCCAAGGCATCATTCTCACTAAAAAAAATCTCTGGAAGCCATTCCAATGGCGCGGTTGATGAATATTGTTCATCTTTTTCTAGAATGCTGAATTGAGTGTTTGTTCTCAATGGATTTCTTCTAGCCCATTTCGCCTTAATCCCAAATCTCCAAGATGAGCTCAATTCTAAACGAGTACTTAATTGAGCTATATTTCTTTCATAAATTTTAAATCGATCACTTTTATAGAATAAAGCAATCCACGTGTTTATGTCTTCAGGGACAGGAGATCTATTATCAAACTGAACGACCTCATTACCGAAACGCGCATTCATGTTTAATCGCCGCCATAGAGTATTCCTAAGATTAAATTCTAATAGAGGCCTCAATCGTTTATCACTAAATCCATACTCGAGGATTGGCTTAACAGACCATTCTTTAAATCCATCATCATCTGTTTTTCGGTAGGTCGTGTTTAAGGACAATTGAGCGCCTTGAGATTTATTAAAAGCAAATGACCCTAGTGGTGATCCGATAGACCAACTCCGATTTTT
>JAHDBE010000110.1 GCA_020630555.1 Saprospiraceae bacterium | reverse complement strand
ACCCACTGTGGTTTCTAAAGACCCTGTCCTGGAGAAACATCGGGAAGATTATAAAAACAGTTTCCTTAAAGACCCTAGATCCCCGCTTGCAGAAGCTGACTTGGTGCATTTAGATTTTTATCCAAATAATGAAAATCTAAAAGTAAAAGCACACTTTGAAGAAGACCTAAAACCTGTTCCGTTTAAAATGCCAACATACAGTGGACAGGAGAAAGATTTTGTTCGCTATGGAACTTTTTTATTTGAGGTAGATGGAAAAGAATGCAGCTTGGAAGTGTATCGCAATCTTCGAGTAGTAAGCATGCCTCAATATCGAGATGTTTTGTTTTTACCCTTCAAAGACGAAACGAATGACGAGGACACTTATGGCGGAGGACGATATATGGATCTTCGAATTGGAGACATCGTGGATCACAGTATAGTTTTAGACTTTAATCGTGCTTATAACCCGTGGTGTGCGTTTAGTGATGGTTATAATTGTCCAATACCCCCTTTTTCAAATCATTTGGATGTAGCCATTGTCGCCGGTGAAAAAATGTACAAGGGGTCTAAAAAGAAACGAAAGGAAGATGGCTGAGCGGATTTTTGTAGATCAGCTCGGCAGAGAATTGCACATCCCAATTATACCCAAAAGAATTCTTAGTACAGTCCCTTCTCTGACAGAGGCGGTGGCTGATTTATTTGGTTCGGATTGTCTTGTTGGCCGAACAAAATTTTGTATTCATCCTAAAGAAATTTATTCGAAACCTAAAGTGGGCGGTACAAAAAACTTAGACCTTGAATTTATTGATCGATTAAAACCGGATTTCATACTTTCTAATAAAGAGGAAAATGATAAAAATGAAATAGAAACTCTGTCTGAAAAATATCCTGTCTATATTTCAGATATAAAAACAATCTCTGACACTGTCGATTGCTTGAAGGATCTAGGAAAGATCCTTAACAACTCCTCCGAAGTGGTAAACTTCCTCCATTCAAATAGATGGAAAAACATTAAGCATTTTGATCATGAAAAAGTGCTTTACCTAATTTGGAAAGGACCATATATGACCATTGGTGGAGACACCTTTATTAGCCATATCCTTGAAAGCATTGGTCTAAATAATGTTTGTGCTGCTTTAGCTAGGTATCCTGAGTTAACACGTGAAGATATCGTACAATTAAATCCACGATTCGTGTTTCTCTCGTCGGAGCCCTTTCCCTTTCGGGAAAAACATATTGCCGAATTATCACGAATTCTCCCCCAGGCAAAAATTGTTCTTGTAGATGGTGAAATGTTTTCATGGTATGGAACTAGAATATTTAGGGCTCAAAAATATTTTAACAGTCTTAGGCAACATTTGTCATATTAAACGCATTCAAGAATTGAACTTGCATTTCGTTTCGCATCGCATTTTTCTATACGTACTTTTATATCAAAATAAACGATATGATCCGTCTTTGTTTTTTCGTAATTCTTCTTTTCTTAGGATTCAATGCCGTTGGTCAAAAAGATCACTCTAGATTCATTGTTCAATTAAATAATGAACTCTCTAAAGAAATGCTTTCAGAATCATTTAATTCTCGTGGTTTTCCAACCATCAAAGAATGGAAGAACATTAGAAAAAATGATTTTGTCTATAGTTTAGTTTTTGAGGAACACATAGAATTCACTGATGTTCAAGCCAGCCTAAGGAATTCTAAAATATTTAAATCAATTAAAATTGATCATCCTGTTTCGATAAGAAAAACACCAAATGATCCAATTTTTTCTGATCAATGGAATTTAGAAATGATACAGGCCATTGAGGCTTGGGATATAACTACTGGAGGCGTCACCCCTGAAGGACATGACATAGTAGTTGCGGTAGTGGATAATGGATTTGATGTAAATCATGAAGACCTTCGTGAAAACATCTGGACAAATCCAGATGAAATTCCGGGAGATGGGTTGGACAATGACGGAAACGGATATATCGATGATTATTATGGGCTTCATATTCCATCCGGATCTGATGCACACATAGCTCAATCTCACGGGACCGGTGTATGTGGCATCTTAGGAGCAAAAGGAAATAACAATAAAGGATTGACAGGGGTAAATTGGAATATCAAAATGATGCTCATCAGTGGAGCTCAGTTTGAATCCCAAATCATAGAAGCGTATGAATATGCGCGAGTTAGAAGGCAGTTATTTAACGAATCTAATGGTCAGGAGGGAGATTTAGTGGTAGCAACGAATTCTAGTTTTGGTATTGATAATGCAAATGCTAATAATTTTCAATTATGGTGTAATGAATATGATTTATTAGGACAGGAAGGCATTCTTAGTGTTGTCTCTACCACTAATAACAATACCAATGTGGATGAAGACGGGGATATGCCAAGCACCTGCACAAGTTCTTATGTTATAGCCGTTACAAATACTACGCGTACGGATAACAAATTAACAGGGGCAGGATATGGTGCCACTCATATAGATCTAGGAGCGCCTGGAGATGATACAGAGAGCACTGAGCCCAATAGTACCTATGGTGGTTTTGGAGGTACTTCCGCCTCTTGTCCTCATGTGACAGGTGCCGTGAGTCTGCTTTACTCCGTAGATTGTAATGAATTTGTGAATAGCTACATGATGGCACCAGCATCGGCTGCCCTAAGCTTAAAAGATATCATTTTGAATAATACCGACCCCAACACCTCCTTGGAAGGTATTACCCTAACTGGCGGTAGACTAAATCTCTATCGATCCGTCTTAGGTATGGATGTATTTTGTATGTCCTCCCTTGGTGAAGACTTTAAGTTTTCAGTTTTCCCTAACCCAATTGATGGGGTGATGAATTTGGAATTTGAGACGAATACGGCTTCTAGTCATGAGTTGACCATTTATGATGCCATTGGGCGCCTAGTTTACCAAGAAAATATTACTCCAATTCTATTTGGTAAAAATATCTTTGAAATAAGAAGTATTGACTGGATTAAGGGGGCATATTTTGTTCGCTTAAGTAATGGAGAAGAGATTATTTCCAAGCAAATAATCAAAGTGACTGAGTAGAAGTATTAGTCAAATAATTGGCTAAAAAACATTGTGTAATACTTTCATTTAATGTACATTTGCGCTCTAATAGTGAGCTCCCTAGGGGAAGCAACTATATATTATATTAAATTTAATATATAAGGCTCCGTAGCTCAATTGGATAGAGTACCTGACTACGGATCAGGCGGTTAAAGGTTCGAATCCTTTCGGAGTCACTAATTTTAGCTAAATGTCCTCCTGCGTGGGGGAAAAAAATGATAACAATGTCTAAAGTTTGTCAGTTAACTGGGAAAAGACCGATTACGGGGAATCATGTATCTCACTCAAACCGTAAGACGAAAAGAAGATTTTTACCTAATCTTCAAAAGAAGCGATTCTATGTTCCAGAAAAGGACCAATGGATTACTTTAAAAGTAAGTACATCTTGTATTCGTACAATCAATAAACTAGGTGTTTACGCTTATCTTCAAAAGCTTGAAGCTCAAGGTGTAGATACAGGAGTGAAATTTTAATATTCAAACTGTTTGAGAAATGGCTAAAAAGCAAAAAGGAAATAGAATTCAGATCATTCTTGAGTGTACAGAGCACAAATCAAGCGGTATGCCTGGTACATCTCGATACGTAACACAAAAGAATCGTAAAAACACACCAGATCGATTGGAACTAAAAAAGTACAATCCGATATTAAAGAAATATACTGTTCACAAAGAAATTAAGTAATCATGGCTAAAGTATCCAAAAACGCCCGGGTTGGGCAAAGAGCGTTGAATGCCGGATCAGGCCGGGATCACGTAAAAGTAGTTCAAAGTGTAAAAGATCCTGTCACTGGTAAGTACACTTACAAAGAATTAATGATTCACAAAGACAAAGTGAAAGAATTCTTTGCGAACAATAAATAATAATTAGAAGGGCTTACGAAGCCCTTTTTTTATATCCAAATTGCACTATGAGTTTCTTTGATAGATTTTTCACGAAAGAAAAAGAACAAGATCTTGATAAAGGTCTTGAAAAAACTAAGGAAAGTTTCTTCGGTCAGATTGGTAAAGCAATTGCCGGTAAATCTACGGTCGATGAAGAGTTCCTCGATGAATTAGAGCAAATTTTAATCTCTTCTGATGTTGGTTTGGATACTACCATCAAAATCATAGAAAGACTTGAAGAGCGTGTCGCTAAAGACAAATACATCAATACGAATGAACTTAACAGCATTCTGAAAGATGAGATCGTCCGGATTCTTAGTGAAAACAATACTAAAGATTTAGAAGATTGGGACTTCCCTTCTGATGATAAACCTTTCATTATGATGGTCGTGGGAGTTAATGGTGTTGGTAAAACGACAACCATTGGAAAACTCACTCATCAATACAAGAAAAAAGGAAAACATATTGTCCTAGGAGCAGGAGATACATTTCGAGCCGCCGCCGTAGACCAACTCAAAATATGGGCCGACCGTAACAACTGCTATTTTTACAATAAAGGCATGAATACGGACCCTGCCGCTGTAGCCTACGAAACGGTTCAATATGCTCAAAATCTTGAACTTGATGCGGCCATTATAGATACCGCCGGAAGACTCCACACCAAAAAACATTTAATGACCGAGTTGTCCAAAATTAAAAACTCGATCACAAAGAAAATGGGATCAGCTCCTCACGAAGTACTTCTTGTTTTAGATGCGACCAATGGTCAAAATGCCATCGAACAAGCTAAACGTTTTTCTGAGGCCACCGATGTAACGGCAATTGCATTAACTAAACTTGATGGAACAGCAAAGGGTGGTGTAGTTTTAGCCATCTCTGATCTATTCAAAATTCCAATAAAATACATCGGAGTAGGTGAAGGAATAGAGCATTTACAAATTTTCAATAAAAAGGCCTTCGTAGACTCTTTATTTAAGTAATTAAAGCGACATCGATTAGGACATACTTCCATGGGACATTTATGTATTTTTAGGTGTTTCCCATGAATCATTGATTTTTCTTAACAAGTATCTTGTTTTAAAAAGTAGAAGTATGTCAAAGCGTTACATTCCTATTGTTGTAATTTTTTCTGCCATCATTTTTCTAGCTAATTCGGGTAATCACCCGACTTCAGGAACAGGTGGTTACACCGGCGCTCCTGGAGACAACGTATGCAGCTCATGCCATGGGGGAAGCGGCAATGGAATTACGGGCGATGTGAGTATTTCAGGACTGCCTACTAATATCGTTGCAAACACAACATATCCTCTCACCATAACAGTTAACAATACAGGCGGGTCACCGACTCAAGCAGGCTTCCAAATTCTTGCTTTGAATAATCTAAATTTGAATTCTGGAACCTTTACAAATAATGGCTCAAATACTAGTGTTAAAATGACTAATGGCCGTACTTATGTGGGCCATAATCCCGCACAGTCACTCTCATCTGGTGGTTCTACCAGCTGGACAGTCGATTGGATTGCTCCTAACGGGCCTAATGGTCAAACGATAACTCTTTATGCAGGTGCAATAATGGGAAATGGAGCTGGTGGAAACAGTGGTGATAAATTTGTTGCGTCTAATATTAGTGGCACTATTTCTGGAGCCACTGCACCTGTTACCGTAAGCACTTCGACATTAAATAATGTGAGTTGTAACGGTGGCGCAGATGGTTCAGCGATGGCTACCGCAACCGGAGGTACATCTCCGTATACGTATGTATGGTCTAATGGCGAAAATGGTGCGACTGCCATAGGCTTAACAGCAGGAATGCATACTGTCACCGCCACAGATTCCAACAATTCGATGGGCACCGCCACAGTAACAATCACTGAACCAGCCGCCTTAGATGGTATTATAGATACTCAATCAGATGTTTTGTGCCATGGTGAATCTACAGGATCGGCTAGTTTAAGTGCCGTTGGAGGCACGGCCCCCTATAGTTTTACATGGGAAGATGGAAGTATGAATGCCTCTAGAAATGATTTAAGTGCAGGTCTCTATTTTGTTACGCTTACGGATCTGAATAATTGTTCAGATATTATTACTATCAACATTGGAGAACCAGCACCACTATCTCAATCTTTGGTAAGTTCGACAGACGCTACTTGTGGTCAAGCAGATGGGGCTATTGAAATTTTGGGAAATGGAGGTGTTTCACCTTATAATTATCAATGGTCAAATGGTTCCTCAGGTCCTATTATCACCATGATACCAACAGGAACTTATATTGCTACGGTGACCGATATCAACGGGTGTACGAACAGCATGGCGTACAGCATATTAAGTAGTTCGGGCATTACTGCGGATATCACTTCATCAGCAGACGTCACTTGTTTTGGCGGAAATGACGGTTTTGCCACAGTTGCGGGAGGTGGCGGATCTTCACCGTATTCTTTTGATTGGTCGGATGGCGGAATAGGAAGTGAAAGAAATGATTTAATTGCTTCTAATTACACCATTACTGTAACAGATAATTTAGGATGCTCGGCGACGACTTCCGTCAATATTAATGAGCCTCCAGCACTAGTGGCTGCTATTGAATCTGTAACTCCTCCATCTTGCCCAGGAGACGATAATGGAATAGCTGAGTTATCGGCTACAGGCGGAACGGCTCCCATATTTTTCAATTGGCCTGATGGTCAAAGTGGTAACATTGTAGATAATCTTTCAGCGGGGGTTTACAATGTCACTGTTGTAGATGTCCTAGGCTGTGAAACAAATATAAACGTAACCATTACAGATCCCGATGCCATTACTATGATCATTGATAGTACTCAGAACGTTTTATGTAACGGAGACAATAATGGGTATGCAGAAATAAGTATCACTGGAGGTACAGGAAATATAACATTATCCTGGCCCGACGGTAACAACTCATCGATTAGATCTGATTTATCTGCTGGACAATATTGGGTAAGTGCTACGGACGCAAATAGCTGCCAGGATAGCATTTCTATAATCATCTCACAACCAACGGTTTTAATCGCCAATGCTCAAGGATTTCCGGAAAGCAGTTCAGGAGCAAATGACGGATCCGCATCTGCGGCACCGACAGGAGGTACCGCACCTTATACTTTTATGTGGTCGACTGGAGAGACAACGAGTTCAATACTCAATTTAGCGCCTGGAAATTACGTGGTCACGGTAACCGATGACAATGACTGTACATCTGAAGAAATTGTTGCTGTTGCCCCGGGCGATTGTAATCTTATAATTTCTGCGAGCTCGAATCCTGTGAGTTGTTTTGGTGAAAGTGATGGGAGTTTATCTGTGTCCATAGAAAATGCAGTGGACCCCGTGGTGATCGAGTGGTCGACTGGAGATAACACGGAAAATGTAAATAATGTAAGTGCCGGTGTCTATTCTGTTACAGTAACGGACGCCTTAAACTGTCAGAATATTGAATCAGGAATCGAAGTGGGAAGCCCTGGGGAAATTCTAGTCACGGGAGATATTATACAAATCCCAGTATGTGCTACGGATTCTGACGGAATTATTAGTGTTAAAATAAATGGCGGCACTTCTCCTTTTACTTACGAGTGGGAACTAGGAAGCACCTCTGACACTTTAAATGGAGTTTTCCCAGGGGTATACCCCGTGACTGTAACAGATGCAAATCTTTGTACTGGATCTGGCAGTGTAGCCTTAGGAAATGGCGACTTTGAAAATCCAGATATCGTGCTTAATGACCTTATACTATATATTGACGAAAGTGGAAATGTTCCATCTTTTGATCAAAACGATTTCGACGGAGGAAGTTCAGACAATTGTGGAATTTCTGGTTTTGATTGGGATCAAAACAATTATGATTGTTCTGATATTGGTTCTCAAATGATCGTGGTAAATCTTATTGATGTCAATGGAAATATTTCTCAAGACAGCTTCCAACTGACCATTCTAGACACAATTCCTCCCAATGTTATTTGTACTCAAGATCTTGTATTTATGGGTTGTAACAACATTGAATATAATGATCCAACGGGGTTTGATAATTGTGGAATTGCCGACGTACGATTAGTGGAAGGACCAGAGAGTGGTTCGTCTTTTGACATAGGCACAACCACTATCATTTACGAAATTGAAGATAACGGGGGTAACATAAGTTTATGCACCTTTAATATTACGGTCGACGTCGAATTAAACTATGATTTTGAGACAACAGATGTGAGTTGTTTCGGATTAAATGATGGGAACGTCAGCTTTACTTTTAGTGGAACAAATCTTCCTTTCCAAGTTTTATTCGAGGATCCTGAGACAAACCCAGATGCTTTAGAAGGGGGTAATTACCCGATAATCATACAAGACGCAAATGGCTGTCAAGTCTCAGACGTTATAGAAATTAATGAACCAGAAGAATTAGGAATTTCGATAAATGAGGTCATAAATGCGACTGACTTCAACAGTACCGACGGGAGTATTGACATTGATATTAATGGAGGTACTCCGCCCTACAACATACAATGGTATCTGGATGGTGGTATTGTCGGAATTGATGAAGATATTGTAAATGCAGGGATTGGATTCTACACGGTCGTTATCTCAGATGCTAACGGATGTGGATTTGAGTCAGACGACATAGAAATTGGAAGCACAGTCTCTACGCATATTATTGATTTGGATCAAAGTCTAATCATGTTTCCGAATCCAGCCTCTAACCAAATCTTTTTTGAATTGAAGGAATCAAGTATTGATATCGAGTTGGTAAGAGTTCTTGACATGCAAGGAAGATTAGTAGAAACGAAAAAAATGAATGGATTAAATTCTTTAATAATATCTGATTTTAAGGAAGGACTTTATATGGTACATATTCAAACAAACAAAGGCTTGGCGTTACGAAAACTATCCATATTACCGTAATAGATTTAACGAATCATTAAAAGAATTAAAGGTTATTTATGTTGACTTTTGTAGTCTAAATAAAAGTAATGCACTTTATATGAAGTACTTATTTCTATTTCTTTT
>JAHDBE010000109.1 GCA_020630555.1 Saprospiraceae bacterium | reverse complement strand
GGAAATAGCGCTTATGAACTTTCGAATGGTTGGATTCTTTCTGTAAGTGTTAGTGATTTCTTAGACAAATCAGGTCAATCCATAGAACCTGGAGTCGTTCCAGATATAGAAATTGAAAATACCGAAGAGGACATCTCTAATGGTATTGATCTACCTATAGAAAGGGCTCTGTATGAGTTAAAAAATTGAGTTAACCACGTGATACTCCACCATTCTTTACCTTTGTAGAAAATCAGAAATATTTCATGAATTACAAGGTTAGGGTTTCTTTGATTGTTCTCGTATGTACAGCAGCACAAGCATTGACGCAAGTCAAATTATCGAACATGTCATTTGAGGATACACCAAGTGACGCCACTACCCCAAGAGGATGGTTTGTTTGTGAGGACTATACGACCCCTGATATTCTACCTGGCTTCTGGGGCGTCTACAACGAACCATCTCATGGATCGACCTATATGGGTATCATAACTCGGCAAGATGGGACTTTCGAAAGTATTGGACAAAAACTAAGTGAAACTCTCGATGCTGATCTATGCTATCGATTTAATATTGATTTAGCGCACTCAAAAACTTATGCTGGTTTTAACAGACCCATCAAACTTAGGATATGGATTGGGGATAAAAAATGTCGCAGATCGCAATTGATCTTAGAAACAGACTTTATAAAACACACAGACTGGCGAACTTATCCCGTTTCTTTCACACCAAATAAAGAGAGTGATTATATTATCATAGAAGCCTATTACCAAGACGGTTCGTTTAGTTATAAAGGAAACATTTTAGTCGACAAAATGACGATCATCCAAAAATGTGATAAAGTTTAGTTCATGCCCATCCTAGATAAAGACGATTACCTACCAGGTCGGTTCTTACGAAATGGTCATGTGAATACCTTTTATGCCTACCTAAGAAGAAAAGACCCTTACCCTCACTTTACACGCCAGCGAATACACACGCGTGATAAGGATTTTATTGATATTGATTGGTTACAAAAGGGTTCAAAAAAACTCGCTGTTCTCTGTCACGGGCTTGAAGGAAGTAGTGAATCCCAATATATAAGAGGTACTTCTGATTTACTTCATAACCACGGATGGGATATCGCCGCAATGAATTATAGAGGATGTAGTGGTGAAAACAATCTCCAGCTTAAAACCTATCACAGTGGTGCTACAGACGACCTTATTGACCTATTAGATACTGTGGCTAATCCTTACGATGAGATAGTATTAGTCGGTTTTTCTCTTGGGGGAAATCTCGTCTTGAAATACGCAGGTGAAAAAGGAGACGCGTTACATCCAAAGATTACTCATGTCGTTGGAGTGTCGGTGCCATGTGACTTATCTGAAGGTTCCGTTTATTTACAACAACTTCAAAACTATCTCTACAATCGAAATTTTATTAATTCACTTGTTTCTAAAGCGAGACAAAAACACGAACAATTTCCTGGTAGTTTTGATGTGAAGGCTCTCGATAATATAAAAGATTTAAAGGCCTATGACGATGCGTTTACTGCACCTATAAACGGCTTTAAAGATGCTGAAGACTATTACACGAAATGCTCTTCCATCAATTACTTAGATAAAATTCGACGAAAGTCATTAATCATTAGTGCACTTGATGACCCTTTTCTTCCGAAGGCAAGTTATCCTTTTGAGCTATGTAAAAAATTGACTGATGTTCATTTTTTGCCCACTAAATTTGGTGGCCATGTAGGTTTTTCCCTTCCGGGGAAAGTTTATTTTTGGGAGGAATTAAAGATTCTTGACTTTTTAAATGATGAATTGTGTTAGCTAAATCCTCATTGTTTCCTTTATTAATTTTTGTTTTCGTAAGTTTTTACTCTTGTAAATCAGATTCCTCCAGTTACCAAAACACAAGTTATGTTGAGCATCTTGATGTTTTCGGTATGAGGTCTGCGGAGGATGGATTTGCTCCCGGCAATCTCTTATACGGAGAGCGCATTCATTTTAATCAAAATGATGACCGTATTAAAGTCGAATATCTAAATGCCGACAGAAGTCTTAAAGGGACCGAAAGGTACATCTTCGAAGATTCACCCAATGCTACTGAGTCCATTTATTCGGCTCCGGATGCTACGGTATTAAGTAAATACCTTTTTAACTACGATGAGAAAAATCATGTGAAAGATAAATACTGCTACGATGCTGAGCAAAATTTATTAAGAATCGAAGAGTACGAGTACAACGACAAAGGATTTCGTACAAAAAAAAGAATCTATAATAGTCTTAAAGAGCTCGAGCGTACATACATATTTGAATACGATGCTTATGGCAATGAAACCATGTTTTCAGTTTACGACAAAGAAAACAAGCTCTTAAACCAAGAACAATATAAGATCACCGAATACGACACAAAAAAACGTTGGGTTAAGAAAACGGGTTTCACCAACGAGCAACCCCGATCGTTTAAAGTTCGACGTTTCGAATAGACATTACTAAGCTGTTTCAAGACTTGGTTTAAAAGACAGTTCGTACCTTTGATGGCTTAATAAATATGAGCCATGGCATTTAATTCAGGTCAAATAGAGAGTAAGTGGAAAAAGTACTGGGAAGAAAATCAAACCTATAAGGTTATTGAGGATTCTTCTAAGC
This sequence comes from Saprospiraceae bacterium, assembly GCA_020630555.1. Taxonomy (GTDB): domain Bacteria; phylum Bacteroidota; class Bacteroidia; order Chitinophagales; family Saprospiraceae; genus JAHDCZ01. The sequence continues at coordinate 6,322 of JAHDBE010000109.1, read as the reverse complement.
CTAAATTCTATGTATTAGACATGTTCCCTTACCCTTCTGGAGCGGGATTACACGTCGGACATCCTCTGGGATATATCGCCTCAGATATTTTTGCACGCTATAAAACCATGACTGGATTTAATGTTTTACATCCCATGGGTTACGACGCATTTGGATTACCCGCAGAACAATATGCCATTCAAACGGGTGTACATCCTGCGGTCTCTACCGAAAAAAATATTGCAAAATACCGTCAGCAATTAGATAACATTGGATTCAATTATGATTGGTCAAGATCCGTCATGACTAGTGATCCTAAATACTATAAGTGGACGCAGTGGATATTCTTGAAACTTTTTAACGCGTACTACGACGTTCAAGAAGACTCTGCTAAACCTATCGAAAATCTTATTTCACATTTTGAATCTCAGGGATCAGATAATCTAAATGCTTTTGGCGAAATCGATAAAGACTTCAGCTCTGAAGAATGGGAATCATTTTCATCAAAGCAGAAGGATGATATTTTAATGAATTTTCGTTTGGCTTATCGAAAAACAGGCTTCGTAAATTGGTGTGAAGCCTTAGGTACTGTCTTAGCAAACGATGAAGTAAAAGATGGTGTTTCAGAACGCGGTGGACACCCAGTCGAAAAACGGGCTATGCAACAATGGTCCCTTCGTATTACCGCTTACGCGGAAAGATTACTGACAGGACTTGACAAAGTCGAATGGTCAGATGCTCTGAAGACTATGCAACGAAACTGGATCGGACGAAGTGAAGGTGCACAGGTGTTTTTTCAATTAGATGGACACGAGGGTTCTATAGAAGTTTTCACGACACGCCCAGATACCATCTTCGGCGCAAGCTTTATGGTATTAGCCCCAGAACATGATTTGGTTAAACAAATAACTACAGAAGCGCTAAGCGAAAAAGTCGATGAATACATCCAGTATGTCTCTGGGCGTTCAGAACGAGAACGTATGTCAGAGGTTAAAACGGTCACCGGAGCTTTTACGGGAGCTTATGCCTTAAATCCTTTCAACGGAGCACGAATTCCGATTTGGATTAGTGAGTATGTGCTTAAAGATTATGGTACTGGAGCTATTATGGCCGTGCCAGCGGGAGACGAAAGAGATCATGCTTTTGCAAGCACCTTTGATTTACCAATCGTAGAAATCATAGACCGCTCTAATCATGAGGGAGCTGGCATTGAGGACAAGGTAGGTACAATGATTAATTCTGATTTTTTAAATGGACTCGAGGTCAAAGAGGCCATGCAGAAAATCTTAGAAGCCATCGAAGAAAAGAAAATTGGATCACGAAAAATTAATTACCGATTAAGAGATGCTAATTATAGTAGACAGAGATATTGGGGCGAACCCTTCCCTATCGAATACGATATGGATGGAGTTAGTCATGCCGTTTCTTTCGATCAATTGCCTTTAGAACTACCCGACTTAGAAGATTTCAAACCTGCCTCTGGAGGACGATCCCCTCTCGCAAGACTTGACTCTTGGCTTAAGCCAAAAGAAGGATTTACTCGTGAGTCAGATACCATGCCTGGCTTTGCTGGATCTAGTTGGTATTTCTTAAGATACATGGATGCTCACAACGAAGAAGCTTTTGTATCTACAGACAAAGTCAATTATTGGCAAGATGTCGATTTATATATTGGAGGTACGGAACACGCTGTAGGCCACTTGATGTATTCCCGATTTTGGCATAAGTTCTTATTCGATAATAATCTTGTCCCTACCGAAGAACCATTCAAAAAATTGATTAATCAAGGTATGATCCAAGGGGTCATCGAATACATGTATCTCCAAAAAGATAAAGTGGACGGCTTCAGCCGTTTCTTATGCGCTGGACTTCGCGACCAAGAAGGCGAAACAGAATTTGCTAAAATTCCAGTTTTAGTGGATTTTGTCCAAAACTATGGCTCGGAGCAATCCTATTTAAACCTAGATAGCATAAAGAAATTTATAGATTGGAGACCTGAATTTAAAGACGCCATATTTGAATGCGCCAAAGGAGTATTCCACAAGGGTGTGTTTAAATCTAAAGATCAGGCTATGGACAGTCATCTTGTGACTGTCTCTGAAGTGGGTAAAATGTCTAAGCGCTATTTCAATGTGGTTAACCCAGATGTCGTAGTAGAAAAATATGGCGCCGACTGTTTTCGTATGTATGAAATGTTTCTAGGACCCATCGAACAATCAAAACCTTGGGATACAAATGGTATTGATGGCGTTTCTAAGTTTCTTAGAAAGTTTTGGAGTCTGTACAAAGATGAGGATGGTAACACCTTAGTCACGGATCATGAACCTTCGAAGGAAGCTTTAAAGGTATTGCATGAGACTATTAAAAAAGTAACCGATTACATCGACAAATTTGCTTTTAACACAGCGGTGTCGTCTTTTATGATTTGTGTCAATCAACTCAAAAAATTAGAGTGTCACGAAAGAAATGTTTTAGATCCTTTGGTTCGATTAATTGCTCCGTTTGCTCCATTCCTCTCCGAGGAAATATGGGAATCTTTAGGACATACTGAATCCGTACACAAAGCAGGATTTCCAAAATTTGATGCCTCACTTCTAGTTCAAGACTCTGTGGTATATCCACTTTGTGTAAATGGAAAAAAACGATCAGAACTCGAAGTAGCCAGCGATATGTCAAAGGAGGATATTGAATCTTTGGCGAAAGCCAATGAAGCTATTCAAAAATGGCTTGATGGAAAAACTATCAAAAAAGTCATCGTTGTTCCGGGCAGAATGATCAATATCGTCGTTTAAGCTATGTAACTTTATGACATGGCCCAAAACTGTAGAATAACACTCTTCGTCGCACTCCTAATCGGAGTCATGCATACGAGCTTGCTTTCTCAGTCTTGTCAACAACCCTTTTTCACCACAAGCATCACAGCTACGGCTGAAAGCTTGCACATTGAATGGTTTGATGGAAATAGTAATCCTGTAGGATGGGAAATAGAACTCGGCGAAAAAGGATTTACACGCAATTTTCTTCCAACCACGCCTTTAATCCCTGAAAAGTCCTATACCTATGAAGGCTTAACAGAAGGTACAACCTACGAGTACTATCTACGTACTATATGCCAGACAGATACGAGTATGTGGAATGGTCCATTCTTTGCCAATACCCATATACTAAATGATTCGCCTTGCCAAATAGATTTAGAAATCCCAGATAATACCTGCCCAACAAATAAGCCATTCGGGATAGAAATAAACAATGTCGCTGGGAACTCGCTGGGAAATGATGTTTTTTTAGAAAGTGTTGAATTAATCATTGATCATGACTGGCTACCCGATTTAAAAATCGAACTTCAATCTCCCTCTGGGAAATCTATAATTCTGAGCGAGCATAATGGTTTAGGGGGTAAGGATTACGGTTTAGTATCCGATATGTCCTGTCTTGAAACTATCTTCTTTTCGGACGATGCGTGTGAAAGGATTGATAATGCATCGCTTCCTTATATCGGAAGTTTTAGATCTGAGGAGAACTTTAATTCCCTTTTAGATGGTACTGATCCAAATGGGATTTGGTTACTTAAAATATGTGACCGAGCGACTGGAGATGTCGGAAGTCTTAAATATGCCTCGTTAAAATTTAATGTCGAAACATGTCCATTACCATTTAATATTGTCGTTAAAGACATTGATGCATGCGAGGCGCGTGTCTTTTGGAGCAGTCCAGAAAACTGTTCAGGTAGTCAAGTGGATTTTGGTCCTGAAGGGTTTACACCTAGCCAAGCCAATTCCACTTTTACAGGATGTAATGTCCAGAGTTTCATTCTCGACGAGCTGGAACCAAACACCAATTATGAAATTTACGTAAGAACCAATTGTCCAAACAACAACTCCGCGTTTTCTTGCCCAATATCATTCACGACTCGATGTGCTAAACGAAGTATATCAAGTTCATTTGACAATTTAAATCTCTGCGAAGCCAACTGTAATGTCCCTTGTGAATTTGATGACCTTTGGACCAATTCACAAATTGATGATCATGATTGGTTAGTCGCCACAGATGAATCCCCCTCGACCTTCACAGGACCACCGGGTGATTTTTACAACTTCGGAAACTACTTATACATTGAAAATGGAGGTACGAGCTGTAGTGACGGTCAACTTGCTGTGCTAGAATCTCCTTGTCTTAGCTTTCAGCATAATGATACAGATTGCGATATGCAATTTTACTATCATATGCTTGGAGATGACATTCAATCCTTAAGCCTTGAAATCACCGTAGACGATGGGGTTAGTTGGACCGAATTATTCTTCATATCTGGAAGTCAAAAAAACGAATGGAATACCGCTCATATTGATTTAACAGATTTTGATGGAATGACTGGCAGGATGCGACTCAGTGCTTTTTCTTCTTCCGGAACTAAGGGAGATATTGCCATCGATCAGATCGATTTTTTTGGAACGGCTTTAAAAAATGAATTGGTCGAATTTTATTTAGATTCGGATAACGATGGTTATGGAGATCCGAATCGGGTTTTTGAATTTTGCACTGATTTATCTCCTAATGGATTTACCGACAATGGATTAGATTGTGATGATTCTAATGCTTTAATAAATCCTGAAGCTACTGAAATCCCTTGTAACCTTATTGATGAAAATTGTAACGGGCCAGGAGACGACTTAGACCTTCAGAATCCTATGGGAGCTCTTCTACTTTCCATACAAAATGAAAGTTGCGCTGGAGCTTCTAATGGAATGATACAGATACAAGCTACTGGTGGATTAGGTCCTTATGAATATGCCTGGAATAATGGTGAAACTGGATCGACTTTATCTAATGTAGTGGGAGGCGTTTATTTCTGCGACATCACAGATTCAAATGGTTGCATGTACCGTTCGGATTTTTTCCAAATTGACAGTGAGGTTATAATAAATGTATTCGTTGTCGGCCTTGAGCAATCCGATTGTTTTGGAGTAGAAAATGGTTCTATTGACATCGAGCATTCAGGTGGTACAGGACCGTTTAATTATCTCTGGTCAAATGGTCAAAACACCCAAGATCTGAATGGAATAACAAGTGGTCTTTATACGGTGACGATTTCTGATACCAATGGTTGTGAATTAGTCTCTGACCCCATTGAATTAAAAAGTAGTTCAGGCTTAAATGCTGGAGTACAATTTAAAAAAGATGTGAGTTGTTATGGTGATTCCGATGGAAACCTCATTGTTGCGGTAAACAACGGTATCCCTCCCTATGATTTTTCTTGGAATACTGGGAATGATGGGGATACTACAAATACACTTAGCAATTTGAGTGCTGGACAGTATTCCTGCACCATTGTAGATTCAAGAGGATGCATTAGAATCTTAGAAGATATCGAAATCAATCAGCCCGAAAGACTAGATATCTTATTAGATGGTATAGAAAATTTAAGTTGCCCAAGTAGTAAAGATGGCAGTATTGAAATATCCATCCAAGGTGGTTCTCCACCATATGGATTCAGTTGGAGTAACAATAGATTTACCGATGACATCTTCGATTTAGATGCTGGTTCTTATAGTTTGACTGTCACAGATTCGAAGGGATGTGTGGATAGTCTCGAAAACTTAGTTGTCGAAGCGGCCCAAGAAATCCTAATTACTTTAGACAGTATTAATCATGTCGATTGCCCTTTTAGCATGGATGGCTTTATAAGATTAAATGTGACTGGGGGCTCTGGAAATTATTTTTACTTCTGGAATAACGCCTCAGAAAACGCAGATTCTTTAGTTAATTTAAATAGTGGCTCATACCAAGTCACAGTTGTTGAACAAAATAATGTGGAACTTGAGATCTCTTTGAATGACATTGCTTTGAATTTATGCTACAATGATTCGATGGCGGTTATTGAAAGCCATGTATTTAATGGACAGGCTCCATTTGATTTTAATTGGTCCGCCGGAATTCAAAATATATCAGAAAACAGTCTGGATACAATTTCGAATTTGCCTTCGGGAATTTTTAATGTGACTGTAACTGACGTTTTAGGATGTGTAGGAATAAGTGATTCAATTGAAATTCCAGACGTCCCTGTTTTTACTTTCTTGATAAATCAAGTTATCGACAATCCGTGCAGAGGTGATTCTATTGGTGCCATTGCTTTGGAAATAATTGGTGGAGAAGACCCGTTACAAGTTGAATGGTCAAATGGAGGTGTAAATCCTGTTTTGACAAATCTCAATGATGGGGTGTATACATGTACTATCACGGACGATGAAGGTTGTCAAGTATTTATTCCTGCCATAGAAATAAGTTCGCCTGAGCCCTTAAATTTAGAAATTAGCGTCACTGCGGAATCGAATGATGATCAAAACGG
>JAHDBE010000108.1 GCA_020630555.1 Saprospiraceae bacterium | reverse complement strand
GATGGTATCTCGCTCGAGTTTGACAATTGCCCCGACAACTACAATCCAAATCAAGAAGATTATGACAATGATGGCATTGGAAATGCCTGTGACAATTGCGCATTAATAGCCAATCCCGATCAAACTGATAGCAACAATAATTTTATTGGAGATGCTTGTGAAACTCCAGAAAATGGAAAAGTAGGTATTAATACCACTAATCCGAAATCAGGTTTAGACCTTACTAATGCCGACCTGTTTTTGAATGACACTAACCGAGGTCTCATCATGACCAATGCTTTGGGAGATTGTTTTAGACTTATTGTGGATTTAGAAGGCCAAATTAAAACGATACCGATAGATTGTCCACAATAGACTTAAACCTTGACGTAAGTCAAATAAATATTAAAAAAAAGCATATATAAATTCTCTTCTTTCCCTTGTACGGCGCTAACTTGCGAATATGACATTTGAAGCCCTGGGACTTAATGAAGATATCGTAACGGCCATTTCGTATATGGGTTTCGAAAAGGCAACTCCTATACAAGAAAAAGCTATTCCTAAAATTATTGACGGGAAAGATTTAATTGCATGTGCGCAAACGGGTACAGGTAAAACGGCGGCGTTCATTTTACCAGTCATGCACAAAATCATGGCTAGTCCATCCAAAAAGCTAAACACACTTATAGTTGTACCTGTAAGAGAATTAGCGATTCAAATAGATCAACAAATAGAAGCCTTCAGTTATGGTACGGGTATTACATCGCTCGCTATATATGGAGGAGGAAAAGGTGAAGATTGGGGTCAGGAAAAACGCGCTTTATCTCAAGGGTGCGATATAGTGATTGCTACTCCAGGAAAGCTCATCTCTCATATGAATATGGGTTATGTCGACTTCTCAGAACTTCAGCATTTGATTTTGGATGAAGCAGATCGCATGCTGGACATTGGATTTCATGAGGATATTATAAAAATAACGAAGGCTCTTCCAAAGAACAGACAGAGTCTCATGTTCTCAGCTACAATGCCTCCTAAAATCAGAAAACTCGCTAAGGATATTTTAAATAATCCTGATGAGATTAGCATAGCTATTTCAAAACCAGCAGCTGGTGTTTTACAAGCCTCTTATCTCGTCCATGATCATCAGAAAATCCGATTAATAGATCGTTTGATCAGTGATAAACCAGAGTACGAATCAATTATCATTTTTGCATCGACAAAAAAAGATGTAAGTGAAACTGTTCGATTTCTAAAGAAGGCAAATGTTCCAGTAGAAGGTATCTCATCTAACTTAGACCAATCGGAGCGTAATGATGTTATGCGTCGGTTTAGAAATAAAAAGTTTAGAGTATTAGTAGCGACAGATGTGATTAGTCGAGGTATTGACATTAAAGGAATAAATCTAGTCATCAATTACAATGTCCCGAAAGATGCCGAAGATTATGTCCACCGAATAGGACGGACCGCTAGAGCCGATAGTACAGGAGTGGCTATCACATTAATTAATGAGGATGATATGTATGCCTTTTCTAAAATTGAAAGGCTTATCGAAAAGGAAGTCATCAAAATTCCGCCCTTCCCAGAGTTGGGTGAAGGTCCTACATGGAGAGAACCGAATAAACATAGAGCTAAAGGAAAATCTAAAGGTAATTATCGCGGTAAAAGGCGTCATCATGGACGATCGTCAATCTAATCGAGGTTCTGGAAATAAATCTCGTAGATAGTTATTTATTGCTCTGGAATGGTATTTATATATAAGCTGTTTAAACAGCTTTTATATAGGTCGGTGAATAAAATACCTGAATCATCCATCATTAAACAAGAAAAAGCCTACCCCCCCCAAATCACATTATCAACTTCTTTCATTAAATACAGTCACCTCTTCAGAAAATTCCATATTTAATTCTTTGAGTCTTTGGATAATTTTTGGATTACCTTCTTTACCGTTGAAAAAACTAAAAGACGGATTATTAAAGCTATGCGGACAAGATCCATGTTTGAAAATGGCCAAATCAAAACCATTTGAGTTCATAGAAACAAATCCTCCTTTTTCAATTTCTCCAAAGCCAATCTTAAAACCAAATTTCATCCAAAAGGCACAGGTTTCTTTAAAATGCACACTCTCTATTCCTAATCCATAGGGATTACCAAAAGTCGAATTCCCTAATTGATCTATATGAAAACTTGGGTACGAGGAAGAGTCCCTAAATACAACGTGCATTCCATTAGGATCTTGGGCGATCTCAGAAGCATACAATTCAGAATTAGACTTTGATACTTCTATCTCTGAATCCGTAAAAACGATAAGACCATTTCTGAATTTTCTATTTTTCGAAATGAGTGAAATATACTTCCCGTCAAAAATGTACCTCCCATTATCATCTTCAAGTAAAGAATGGTAGCCCGCTGTTTCGTAAAACTGACAACTTCTCTTATAGTTTGGACTAGATATCTGGGTTATAAATTTCATCGTCGTCGTTTAGGTTTAACGTGTCCTTTCCCTCTTTTTCTACGCCTTGACCTTTCGTTTATTACTTCTTTCTTTTGATGCTTTTTTCGATCATGCAGTAATTTCTCGATTAAATCAGGACGATCCATTTTATCCAACTTAGCCTTGATCTTATGATAGTTTTCTCTTTTATACCAGAAGAAAAACAAATGCTGGTTTTTCTTGTCGTGCTTCGATTTTGCTGTATAAACAGGCTGTAATGTATATGGGTGCAAGCCAGTATAGTAGATGATTGTTGCAACCGTCATAGGCGTTGGAGTAAAATCCTGGACTTGCTCCAATCTAAAACCAAGATCTTTTGTATCCGCAGCAAGGTTTGCCATATCTTCCTCTTCACAACCAGGATGGCTAGAGATAAAATAAGGCACCAAAGGTTGTTTTAATCCATTCTTTTTATTGTAGTAATCGTACTTCTTTTTGAATTCACGAAAGTGCTTAAAAGAAGGTTTGCGCATCACTTTTAAAGTCGCGTCTGACGAATGCTCCGGTGCTACTTTCAATCTTCCACTCACATGTCTACAAACAACTTGTTCCATGTATTCATCTAAACTTCCATCGTGATTTTTATTATAGGAATCTACTAAAAGATCATATCTAATTCCACTACCCACAAAAGCCTTTTTCACCTTTGGATGATCGTCCACTTTACGATACAACTCAGTCATAGGTTTATGACTTGTATCTAGATTACTACAGACCACAGGATGAATACAAGATGGGCTGACGCATCGATCACATATAGATTGAATCTTTCCTTTCATTCTATACATATTTGCCGAAGGTCCTCCAAGATCCGAAATGTATCCTTTAAAATCAGGCATCTGAGTCACCTGCTCTACTTCTTTTAAAATGGACTCTTCTGATCGACTGGCAATAAATTTTCCTTGATGCGCACTTATCGTACAAAAACTACATCCTCCAAAGCAACCACGATGCATGTTTATCGAAAATCTAATCATCTCATATGCTGGAATGGAACCACGTTTTTTATACTTCGGATGTGGTGTTCGAGTATATGGTAGATCAAATGATGCATCAATTTCCTTTTCCTCCATTGGAGGGTATGGGGGGTTGATAACCAGGTTGTTAGAACCAACACCTTGAACAATGCGTTGAGCTTGTATTTTATTAGACTCTTGTTCTATATGTTTAAAATTGGCGGCAAAGGCCCTTTTGTCTCTTTGACATCTTTCGTGCGATGCAAGATGGATTGTTTCCCAATCTGTTTCAGGCAACTCCTCTTTGCGATCCATTAGGTATGCTGTCTGGGGAATATGTTTGAGTTCACCAATAGGCGTTCCATTTTTTACTGCTTGTAAAACTTTTCGTAATGGTTGTTCCCCCATTCCATAGACGAGAAGATCTGCTTTACTATCTTCCAAAATCGTAGGAAAGAGTTTGTCTTGCCAATAATCGTAGTGCGTTACACGTCTTAAAGAAGCTTCAATACCACCGATTAAAACAGGAATATCTGGATAGAGTTGCTTTAAAATCTTGCTATATACCACAGTCGCATAATCAGGTCTAAAACCAGCAGTACCTCCTGGTGTGTAGGCATCTGTGGATCGTTTTCTTTTGGCAGCTGTATAATGATTGACCATCGAATCCATACAGCCCGAAGTAATACCAAAAAAGTACTTTGGTGCTCCTAATTTTTTAAAGTCTCGAAGGTCATCTTGCCAATTAGGTTGAGGTATAATCGCGATTTTAAATCCTTCGTCCTCAATAATTCTTCCAATTACCGCAGTACCGAAGGCCGGATGATCTACATAGGCATCGCCTGAAATTAAAATAACGTCAAGTTGAGTCCATCCTCTGGACTCAACTTCTTTTTTTGTAATAGGTAACCAATCTGATATAGGCCTCATCTTACTGATATTCACTTAGGTAATAAAGCAAGTTTCCCGCCATTTGTTCGCTCACAACAACAAACTTAAGCTTTTAAACAGTTGGCCCTCAGAAATTTGGCAACCTTTCTCAATCATTTCGAAAAGTTCTTTTTCTCTAGAAGTCCTATAATCACGACTTTGGGTGTAAACCTTTAGACCAGAAAAATCCATTTTATCAAGTGCGACTTTCGTCAAATCTTGAGTCCCATCACCTTGAAGACCTATTAAAACTATGCTCTTCTCTAGACATTGAAAACAATAAATAGCATTCGGTTCGATGCGATCTAGAAAGCTAATTTTTCTTAAAATCTTTTCAAATACCACGTCACTAAACAAATCGGTAATTCCTTGTGCTTCTTCAGGACTATCCTGTTTAAGCCTCTCCCAATCTTCGGCAGTTATTCCGTTTAGTATCAGGTACTTTATAAAATCCTGTTCTAAATGAGATAATTCGTCTTGTGTTAATAATCGGTATTTAGCCATTTATTTTTTTCTTAACCAACCGACAACATATGAAGCATTAATATTCCATCGACCATTCTCATTTATTAGAGGTAAACGCTCACGATGAGGATTGCCAAGTCCAGGATTTTGTTGGACTATTTCGACACTTTTAGAATCCACATCAGATATGATAGCGATATGTCCGAAACTATTATAACGAGATGGTCCATAAATGAGCATATCGTTTACTTTAGGTTTATATAGACTAGGATTTTGATATTGATGTAATGCTCTAGCACTATTGTATGCTCCGTCATTCAACGCAGAATCAAAAAAGTCTTTGGCGTGCCCATAGCTATCAGGCATTTTGTGACCAAAATATTCGTAGTAGTACCGTTTACCAAATTCGACACATTGATATTTTAACCCCAGATTATATCCGTCCTTCGTCTTATTACGACCATACACATTTCCCACTTCACCATTGTAATAAATTTTCACGCCATTAAACTGATCAACAACGCTTCCTGTATGTTCAGAGCTCGAGGAAGTTTTATTTTTTCTCCCTGAATTCGTATTAGTACTAGATGGTTTTGAGTCTTCGCCCTCTGATTCTGATGAAAACCAATCAGGCAGGGTAAAATTTATTTCGGGCAATTTGAGGTTTAACTGATCACCTACAAAATAATAAGCCACACCAAATACTATTCCGGCAGTTAAAACAAATGCAATAATCTGGGACCTCACGATTTTACTTTCTTGGATATTGAATTTTACGCATTCTGAGGTTCTCTGGAGTTACCTCAAGATACTCATCCTCTCGGATATACTCCATTGATTCTTCCAATGAAAACTGAATTTTAGGCGCAATTCTGGATGAATCGTCTGATCCAGCAGCCCTCATATTCGTGAGTTTCTTTCCTTTTATTACATTTAATTCGAGGTCATTTTCTCTCGTATGTTCACCGATCACTTGCCCTTTGTACACTTCATCTCCTGGCTCTATAAAAAACTTACCTCGATCCTGAAGTCTATCAATAGCAAATGCTAAGGCTTGACCTTGCTCCATAGAAACTAGACTTCCTTTAGAATGCGAGTTTATTTCTCCTTTGAAGGGTTCAAACTTTAAAAATCTATGTGTCATTACGGCTTCACCTGCTGTGGCCGTCAACATATTATTTCGTAAACCAATTAATCCTCTAGAAGGAATTTCAAATTCAAGATGCTGTACATCGCCTTTAGGTTCCATGACATTTAGCATACCTTTTCTTTGTGTTACCAATTCGATCGCTTTGCCAGAATAGCTTTCTGGAACATCTATTACAAGACTTTCAATAGGTTCATTTTGAACCCCATCGATCTCTTTTATAATGACTTGCGGTTTCCCCACTTGAAATTCGTACCCTTCTCTTCTCATTGTCTCAATCAAAACGGATAAATGCAGGACTCCCCTTCCGTACACGTTAAACGTGTCTTCTGAATCTGTATCCTCAATTTTGAGGGCAAGATTCTTCTCTGTCTCTTTATATAATCTATCACGTAAATGACGTGATGTGACAAACTTTCCTTCTTTACCAAAAAACGGAGAGGTGTTAATCGTAAAAAGCATGCTCATTGTAGGCTCGTCTACTTCTATCCTGGGTAAGGCCTCTGGATTTTCTAAATCGGAAATTGTATCTCCAATTTCAAATCCTTCAATACCCATAATGGCACAAATGTCTCCAGCTCTTGCACTATCTACTTTAGCTTTCCCAAGACCTTCAAAAACAAACAACTCTTTAATTCGGACTTTTTGTGTGCTTCCATCCTTTTTGATCAATGCGTAGTCTTTTCCGCTTTCAATGTCTCCTCTAAAGATTCTACCAATTGCAATTCTTCCTTTAAAACTGGAGTAATCCAAAGAGGTGATCTGCATCTGAACAGGACCTTCGTTATAAGGTGCTTCTGGGATGTGGTCTATAATGGCATTTAATAATGGTGTTATATCCTGTGTTCTTCTCTCAAAATCATGAGACATAAACCCAAGTTTAGACGAGCCAAACAGGGTCTCAAAATCCAATTGATCTTCTGTGGCGCCCAGATTAAACATGAGATCAAACACATCAGATTGGACCTCTTCTGGACGGCAATTTTCTTTATCGATTTTATTAACTACTAAAATTGGCTTTAAACTTAATTCGATGGCTTTAGAAAGTACAAAACGCGTCTGTGGCATTGGTCCCTCAAAGGCATCAACTAGTAAAATAACGCCGTCCGCCATTTTAAGAACACGCTCTACCTCACCACCGAAATCGGCGTGACCAGGCGTATCGATAATGTTAATCTTTACGCCCTGATATTCTACAGATACGTTTTTAGAAAGAATCGTAATTCCTCTTTCTCGTTCAAGGTCATTATTATCTAGGATCAGCTCCTTTTTCTCCTTTCTATCGTCTACCATTTGACATTGATAGATGATTTTATCGACCAAGGTGGTTTTTCCATGATCTACGTGCGCAATAATGGCAATATTTCGGATTGACTTCATGTTATAATCTATGGCTTATGTATGAGAAATATTTTTCATACGAAGCCGCGAAGGTAAGCTTATTAATCGTAATTGAGTTTTAAATGTTTAGCTTTGTACTTGATTCCGTTATTCATTAACATTGTACTATGCGGCTTTTATTCATTCTGTCGTTGTGGCTTTGTTCACAATCGATTTTGAACGGGCAAAATCAAATTATTCTAGACGAAAATTTTAACGATTGGGTAGACGCTGATTTTGTGAGTGATCCTAACGAAGATAATTTCCTAGGGCCTTTCGATTTTACACGTTTGGCTTGCGCCAATGATGATAAATTCCTATACATACAAATTGATTTTGAGGAAGAAACGATACTCGACGAGCAAAATGACTTCGTTTTTTATTTAGATGCTGACAACGACCCTTCCACTGGATTAAATATAAATGGTATCGGGGCGGATCTATATTATTTCCTAGGTGATGGTGATGGAACAGTGATTATTAATGGACAAAACAGATTTATTAATCACTATGATATTGGATTAACTGCTTTACCTACTGTCAGTGCCGACCGATTTGAAATGGCAATTCGTCGAAATGGAATTGATAACGCTAATGGTTTTTTTATCGAAAACGAGATTAGAGTTTACTTTGAAAATATTAGTGGCGACAGGATTCCTGATGAAGGGGCATTTGAATACAGTCTTAGTAACCAAGAACTGGAATTACCCAATTACAGTCTTGATTTAGTCCAAAATGATTTTAGACTCCTCAGTCTTAATTGTTTACAGGATGGTTTGTTTTTTAATCCTCAAAGTGATGCCATTATTTCTATAGTAGAAGCGACTCGACCAGACATCATTGCCTTTCAAGAAATTTATGATTTTACAGCGGAGCAATGTTACAATATGCTAGATGATGTTTTAAGTGGAGAATGGTTTTATGATCGTGTAGATCCAGACATAATTATCCTGAGTAAATATCCTATTTCAAAGAAGTTTGCATTGGATGGTAATGGTGCATTTAAAATTGATCACCCCAAACAAGATATACTTTTGATAAATGCACATTTACCTTGTTGTGCTAAAGATTCTGAGCGTCAATCTGAAGCCGATAAAATCATGGCATTTATAAGGGAGTCTAAAAAACAAAATAGCATAATCCCTCTTGAGGAAGGTACTCCGATTATAATTACTGGAGACATGAATTTTGTTGGTTTAAGTCGACAATTAAAGACTTTAAGAGATGGGGACATTCGTAATAATAATATCTATGGCGAAGACTTAACACCTGATTGGGATGGGAATTCGTTTAATGATGTCAAACTGATCACAACGGGTTTCCCGGGAGCCATCACATGGTTAAATCCATTTAGTTTTTTCGGTCCAGGTCGATTAGACTTTATGATATACAGCGCGTCTGCATTAGAATTTAAAAATGGATATGCCCTTAATACTTTATGGCTGAGTGAATTTGAATTACAAGAGTTTGGGCTAGAAAGAGAGACTTCAGATGATGCCTCGGATCATTTTGCACTAATAGGAGATTTTAGTTTTACCAATCCAACGACATCAATTACAGATATCGGATTTAATGATCACATTAAAACCTTTCCTAACCCGACTAAATCCGAAGTCGAT
>JAHDBE010000002.1:27422-46058 GCA_020630555.1 Saprospiraceae bacterium | reverse complement strand
ATCGTCTAATATGCCATCGCTTACAATGAAACCTGGAACCGGAGGAAATATCTCGGTAGCAGCCCTTCGAATAACTTCTCCTTCATAAAACACAGTCATTTTACCATCTGGAGCAATTTCCACAGTCGTATTCTCTGCGGCATTAGTGGCATAGTCAACAATGTTAACCGTAGAATTTACAATAGGTATCGCAATTTCTTGATTACTGGCTCCTTCAATATTGCTGTAATCTCCTGAATCCACACACCCAAATACACATAACACCGCAAGCATAAAAAGAGATATAATTCTCATGAGATGACTTTGGTTAGATAAATAATCATTATTTAAACGAATGAATCCTCCTATTGGTCACTCATTTAATGAAAATGTCTCACCGGCGGATGGGATATGGATTGTTTCGAATCCATTAGGGTGAAGGTACTCTTTAAACTGTTCTTGGACATCTTTTTCCCCATGAACTAAAAACAATTTTTTACAGCGATCTTTTTGATGTTCTATAAAAGACAACATTTCCGAACGATCGGCATGGGCCGAAAACGAATCCATTAATTGGATTTTGGCGTTAACGGCTTTCCATTCACCAAACAACTTTAGTTGTTCAACCCCTTCTCGAAGTAATCCTCCAGCCGTATCCGGACTACAATACCCTACTATTAAAAAAGTATTCTTTGGGTCCTCAAGATTGTTAAACGCATGATGTCGGATTCGA
This sequence comes from Saprospiraceae bacterium, assembly GCA_020630555.1. Taxonomy (GTDB): domain Bacteria; phylum Bacteroidota; class Bacteroidia; order Chitinophagales; family Saprospiraceae; genus JAHDCZ01. Next base: position 45,346 of record JAHDBE010000002.1, on the reverse strand, counting down.
CCAGCATTCATCATTCCAGAAGAGGAAATAATTATACAAGGTTCTTGTGATTCGTTTAGGGCTTTCGATCCTTCGACACTTCGGATATAATTTAAGTCATTAAATCCAAATGGGTTATCATCAATTAATAAATACTCGTTTAATTTATCATCAAAACATTCCGGATGCGCCCCATAAACCTGAGTCGCATTTACAGAAAGTGGACTGTCGACATAAACAGGTATTTTAGGAAGTCTACCCGCCGTTTCAAGTTTATCTAACATGTACACTATCTCTTGCGTACGTCCAACGCTAAAGGCAGGAATTATCAATTTTCCTTTGGATTCAATACAAGTCTCTTTGATAATATTTAAAAACTTATCCGTCTGCTCTGGATTTGATTCGTGCTCTTTACTTCCGTAAGTTGATTCACAAATTAAATAGTCCACTTCTGGCATCTTAAAGGGATCCCGTAGAATTGGTCTGTCTGGGCGCCCGATATCACCAGTGAACCCTAGCAATTTTTCCTCTCCATTTTCTTGGATTCTTAAAGTGACCGAAGCAGAACCTAAGAGGTGTCCGGCATCTCTAAATAAGACTTCTACGTTTTCATGAATCCTAAACCATCTGTCATAACCGTATGAAACAAATCGTTCCATAGTGGGTGTAATGTCCTCAGAAGTGTACAAAGGTACTCTTAGCTTTTTTCCTTTCCTTCGTCTTTTCTTAAGGAGCTTTTTGTTGTACCACTCGACATCCCTTTCCTGAATCTTTGCGCTATCCAGTAACATAATCGAGCACAGACTCCGTGTGGCATGTGTACAATGAATTGTACCTGTAAATCCTCTTCTCACTAATTGGGGTATCCTACCACTATGATCTATGTGTGCATGAGATAAAATAACAGCATCAATTGTTTTAGGATCAAAATGCCATTGGTTATTCCAATCCCAAATATGTTTTCCTTTACCCTGAAATAAACCACAGTCCAAAAGAACTCGAAAACCATTTTCTAGAGTAATTAAATGAGAGCTTCCAGTCACAAACTGAGCAGCTCCGCAAAACTTAATTTCCATAGGCGTCTTATTCAAAGCGAAATATACTAAAATAGGCTTGTAACAGCTGTCCGTCGAAAATTCGAACTCAAATGTTATTTTTACGTTGTTATTGTATAAATTGGTACAATAACCACCAAAACCAAATTAATTATGGCACGCATCGAACCGGTAATTCGGGGAGAGCGTTGGAAAGAACTTAAGTTCAAATTGAAGTTGGGGGACAAACGATACTTCATATCCAACCACGGCCGCATCAAGTCTGTTGATAAAGTAACCGACAAGGAACGGCTGCTCCGCATTTATTATGACCGTCGAGATTACGGTAGAATTAATCTCAAAATCACTGGAAAGGATGTTTCTTTTTACATCCACAAAAAAATGGCTGAGTACTGGCTTGAACCAGTTAAAGGCAAAGATTTCATTATCCACAAGAATTTAGATCGTAAAGACAATCGTAAGACGAATCTTAAGTTTGTTACACGTGAAAAACAAAAAGCTTATGTCAAGGACAGAGCGAAAGCTCTGGGCTATGACAAACGTCCTCATGTAGGTTACTACAAGCTGACGGCAGCAAATGTGGCAATGATTAAAAAAGCATTATTATCTGGAAAAACCAGAAAGAAAATGCTTGCTAAACGCTTTGGAGTAACACATACACAAATTAATCGCATCGCATCAGGTGAAAACTGGGGTCACGTAGAGCCAGCTAAATAATAGTTAGTTACTGACCACTTTCACTTCGGTTCGTCGATTAAATCTGTGTTCATCCTCAGTGCAATCTACACCATCTTTACAGTGATTCCTTAATCTGGACTCACCGAAACCTAGCGCAATGATGCGTGATGGATTAATACCTCTTTGTGTTAAATAATTTTTAGCACTCTGAGCTCGCTGATCGGAAAGGATTTGGTTATAGACATCATTTCCTCTAGAATCTGTATGTGCTGAAAGTTGCACTCGCATCTCTGGATTGTTATTCATCACGGATAATAAAGCATCCAGTTCTTTGGCGGCACCCAACTTAATCACCGAACTATTAAGATCATAATATATGTTTTCAAATACAACGATCGATCCTTTGGTCGTAGGAATGAAAATCTCTGGTTTGGTGAATATTTCTTTCGGTTCTTCTTTAGTCTTCGTCAATTTTACAATACGCTGATCACCCTCCATAGGCGTATAAATAAATGCCGATTTTTGATACCCCTCTTTCAATACTTCAATTAACAGACGTTCTTTCTCACGGAAGAAATAATTGAGTTTTCCCTCGTCATTCGTTAAAAACGCAATCTGATTTTCTGAATCTTCTAATTTTAAAACCACTTGAGGCGTCCCGTCTTCTTTTTGGATTAAATCCAATGGATAGCTTTCTGGATTTAATTTTTGTCCCGCAAATCCTAGATTAGTAATTCTTATTTCAGATTCTGATAAACCCAAACTGTTTAACTCATCTTGTATATGAAATTGCACCAAAACGGAGTCTCTTTGGGTTTTTACTATCAAGTCTCCGCTGAATAAAATCTGATATAAATCATCACCTCCTTTCCCAGAAATTCTCGATGAGGAAAAGAATGCTTGCGACTGATCATTTTTTAGGACGAAGCTAAAATCGTCATACTCCGAATTTACGGGTGAAGGAAGTTTTTGGCTTTCGCCCAGCTGGCTTTGACTGATGTCTATGACATAAATGTCTAAATCCGTTTTGCCTTCCGTTTTACCATCTGATGCATAAAACAACAAACCTGAATCATGATAGGACGGAAACCAATCGTTGCCCTCTGTGTTGACTGTTGGTCCTAAATTAGTTGGTGATGACCACCCATCTCCTTGCCTTCTCACGAGATATAAATCCATTTTTCCATAACCCCCAGGAAGATCAGAAGCGAAAATCATAAACTCCGAGCTCGAATCTATAGAGGGATGGCAATAATTAAAGTCTCCTAGCAAGAAACTTATTAATTTAGGCTCCGTCCATGAATTATCTTCAAAAATACTTTCAAAGATTTTCATCCTAATCTGCTTATCCGAACTCTTTTTAACCCCCTCCTTATTCATATTCGAACGAGTCAAATAGAGTTTTGTATAATCACGATTAAAACTTGCTGGACCCTCCACATACTCCGATCTAAAAGCCTCAAAAACCTCAGGTTCACCCACAAAATCAGGAGAGAAAGCCACCTGCATCAGATCAAAGGCACGTTCGTGTCGGGTTAAGTCCTTAGATTTTCTCCGCTGTTTATATTCTACATATAGTAGTCCATCTTCGATTATGGTCGGTGAAAACTGACTGTGTTTATTATTTACTACACCCAAATTTTTAATCGCAGAGCCTCTTAACAAGCTAGTATCTATGTATTGGCTTAAGCCAATATTACTCATAAAAAGAACGGCTATAATCAGTATGATTCTATGCATCAAAAATATCTTGGGTTAATGATCTCCTCTTGGTCATTCCTCTTGTTGAAACAATAATTAAGAGTCAACTCTACACTTCCGTTGGTATATTCCGCTAAATCAGACAAACTATAATCATAAGCAAAACCCGCCATAAGCTGTGGATTAATTTGAAAACCAAAAATCATATCCAGTGATTCACCAAGTCCTCCATTATTTCCACCTAATCTATAGGTTAATCCAGCATGATATTTTTCCTGATAGGTTGTCATAAAAGATAGATCCATATCAAAGGGTGCATTCTCGACAATTTTAATTAATGCCTGTGGCTTAAGTGTCCAGTTTTCTGAGCTTGCAAACGCGGCTCCACCCATTAAATAAAAGTGTCTTACCTCACTAGAAAAGATCAAATCTAGATCGTCATCAAAATCAATATCCGCCTTTGAAAGACGTGGGATCGCTGCACCAACAAAAAAGGTATTTGTATTGTAATAAACACCAAAACCAAAATTGATCACATTCTTACTTAATTTTTCCATCTGAATGGCTTGATCTTGACTTAATCCCTGGATAGCCACCAAACGGGGATCTGTAAAATCCATATCAAAACGACGAGTAGACGCCTGAACTCCCATACTTAAAGTTCCACTATTGAGCTTTAAACGATACGCGTATATCGCGTCTAAAGTTAATTTTTCTGTGATTCCTATATTATGTCTTACAAGATTTAATCCGAGGCCTATCCTTCTATTGGCTAAGGGCATGTTAAAACTAAACAACTGAGTAGACGGCGCTCCTTCGATTCCTACCCATTGTTCCCTAAATAAAACATTGGCGCAAGCCACTTCTTCATTTCCTGCATACGCTGGATTAAAAACCATTTTATTAAACATAAACTGTGTATACAGTTGCTCTTGCTGAGAAAAGGCACTGAAGCTCATTCCAATAATAAAGACCATGATATATATACATTTCATCATCATCTTTCCAGAATTAAAAATCCATTGATTGGTTCTGAATTATTATCAAACCTAATCACATAGTAATACGTACCTACTGGAAGATCACTTCCATTAAATGTACCTTCCCAATTGTTTGTATAAGGTTGCGCACCAAACACCTCATCACCATATTGATTAAAAACTTTTAATTCGTTATTAGGAAATTCTCCGCTACTTAAACATGGTACAACGAATGCATCATTTCTGCCGTCTCCGTTAGGAGTAAAAATAGTTGGAGCAAAACAATCATTTGCCGAACCCACTTCAATAACGACTTGAGCTACATCGCACACATCTGGACATGCCATGCTACAAATCTGATATGTAAGCATTACTTCACCACTAAATCTTGGATCCGATTGATATAATAAGACATTTCCATTTAAACTTGCCTCACCCCATGCGGGTTGGTCTATCAACGTAAGAATTACATCAGATGATATGATATCATTATTGATCACATTTACAGCCCCAGACCCGTTATAATTTACGGAAAGGGCATCATCCATAGCATCTGGAATATCTTCCAGAATAATTATAGCCGTATCGATGTCAAAATCCTGACATGACATAAATGAATAACTCAGATATATTTCATGCACTCCTAAATCCACATTTTGAACTCCAGTTTCTTGAGCTCCTTGGTCGGTAAACTGAATCTCGTCGTTATCTGAAGACCAATTTATTGTAACATCAGGAGGTCCAGCCATAGCCGATAATATGATATCATTTTCATCGCATGCCGAAATCTCATCGATCAAGAATTCAGCATTCAAATTTGGAGGTATAGTCGCTCCTACTTCAAAAACTTCTGATGGCAATGAACGACAATCCCCATCAATTGCTTCAATAACAAGTTCATTTGATCCTTGGATAAACAAACTATTTTGTCCGCTCAAATTAAAGCATTCTTCAAAAGTAGAATTCCAATAAACACCATTGATGTAAATCAAATACTCCAAACCAGGCGTAAAGGAATTTTCAGAAATACATATCTCTATGCTATTATCCTCACCAAAACAAATACCTTCTTGATCACTTTCTAAAAGCGGTGTAATAGGTCTTTGTAATAATGATAATTCAAAGATATTTGACCAGTCAGACACACAACCATTAAGAATAACTCTTACCCTAAATTCACCTGATTGAGATAACTCAACATTCGGAATTATGAGGTCCGTTTCAAATGAGAAAGGATTTCCATTTAATTCCCATTCATAACTTGCTCCAAAAATTTCATTTACAAATAGCTTTAAAGTATCTCCTTCACAAATTTCGTCTAGTCCTGTGATTATTGGTGCCAGTGGTTTTTGTAAAACATCCACAAAAAATGTGTCTGAGGGTAGAGATAAACATGGACCCAATTGGGCAGTTAGTATATATTCTCCTTCATTTGATGCAGAAGCCATTTCTTCAAATGTGACCACAGGACTATTGCTCGTTATTTGCCCTAGTGGGGTTTCCCATACATAAATGATATCCGGGTTTGAGTAAAAACTTCCAGTAAGCGTTAAAGAGTCTCCCTCACAGACAAAATTACTACCTGTTATCTCGGGCTTCGCTGGTATATCTGTCGCGTTAATTTCTGTCTCTACTGGATCCGATGGGCAATTTTCATTATACACAATTAGTGTATAAACACCATTATCCTCAGAACTTACATTATTTAAAATCAAGTTTTCCTCATTTGATTCAAAATTATTTGGCCCAAACCATTCATAACTATATGTACCTGATGGGATAACTGAAGGAAAAAACTCTACTGAAGTAAAGCCATCCATGCATGTAGAGGAATTATTACTTAATGCGGTTATGGTAGGAGGAGAATTAATTTCTACGTTGGTGCTCGTCGAGCTCTCACATCCAGAACTCGTCATAATAGTCAAAATATAATCTCCTTCCTGAGCTGGAACTAATGGGTTTTGCCCTGAATATTCAGTGCCATCAGGAGCCTCCCATAGATACAATGTATTCGGGATAAACGTCGCACTTAATTGAACCATATCTCCTTCGCATAATGGTCCATTATTGGATGCACCTACAATTATCTGTTCTTCGACACTTACCGTCTGAGGATCTGACGGATCTGAAGAACATGATCCCGATTCTATAATAACGGTCCAATCCCCAGACAAATCTGTAGAGGCCGATGGAATAATTAAATTATTGGATACTGTTGTATTAAATAACACGCCGTCCTTAAACCAGGTATATAAGTCTGCATTTGGAATATTATTTACACTTAATAAAACTGTATTACCCTGACAATACACCTCATTACCCGATATGATGGGTTGATCTGGTTTATTAAAAATAACCACTGATGCTATCGCAGTATCTGAAATACATGTTCCTAGAGTTATCACTAGATTATATTCACCTTGATTTTCTAGGCTTACATTTTCTAAAACATCAGGAAACTGACCTGAAGACATATAGTTGTCTGGACCGGTCCAACTATACTCATATCCCGCATTAAATTCATCCGTAGATAAGACAAGATCATCTCCTTCACAAATTGTAATAAATGGTTCTGTAACAGAGGCCACAGGTGGATCTAATACCATTAAACTTCCTGCCGTCGATGGGTTCGTCGTACAATTAGCAGACTCTACAATGACATAATAGAAATGATCTCCAATAGTGGGATTTAAAACCAAGCTTGGCCCCTGTGTGGATGCTAATAATATTCCAGATGGGAAAACGCCTTCGTACCACAAGTAATTGACCTCACCTGTAAAAGAGGTCGCATTTAATAAAACATCATCCCCGGTACATACGGAATTTGCACTAAGCTCAATTTCAGGAGTAACTAATTGCTCAATAGTCACTTCGACCGTGCCACTGGATATGCAACCATTAAAACCTTCTACTTCTAAAGTATAGGTCCCAGAATAAGATGGATCTGGATCTACAATAATGGGATTTTCAAGATTAGAACTAAAATTTTGAGGGCCGTTCCATTGATAGCTGTATGCATTTTGAACGGACGCTTCAGGAACATTTGCAAATAATTTTAAGGTATCTCCTTCACATATTCCAGCGCTGAAACTAGGCATTAATAATGTCGATTCTATTTTCACTTCACTTTGACAAGAGCTACTATTTCCAGATTTATCAAAAACGTAATAGTCTACAATAACCGTTTGTCCAACATCATCACATGTAAAGCCATTAGGCGATATCGAAGTGGAGTCTATCCCACAATTATCCATACTCATCAACTCAATCTCTTGAGGCAAAATGACATAATCCTCTAATCCAGATGGATGAATGTTAATTACTAAGTTTTGACACTCAACTACAGGTGCCTGTTCGTCTTGCACAACTATTTCAAAGCTGCAATCCACTTCATTTCCAGGGAGATCAGAAAATATATACGTGACTTGAGTAAGCCCGACATTAAAATCTAAAATCGGCTGCCCAGCCCCTACTGGGAAACTCATGGTATCATACTCTGTGGCTCCAGTGGTATAAAATCTAGGTCGAGCATCTCCATAACGAAGACGTGCTTGCACAAAACTAACGCCGTCTTCCTGAGTATTTTGATCAATGGAATCGCACGGATTTATTCCACCACCTTCGACTGACATGTCTATATTCGATACCAATGTAAAATCCACTTGCCCATCAATGGCCCAATTATTAAAATCTGTGAGGTTAAATTCAAAACGCGTTTGACCCACTACACCGCATTGTGTACCTGTTTGGGTTCGCCCCAAAAATTCTCCTGTTTCACTGAATACTGTGAAATACTCTCCCGAGTTACTGATATCCCCTGATAGAATTATATCGAGTAATGGCATTTTATTACTGTAGATCACCGGAGAAACACCTGAAAAACTAAACTGCTCATTGTCCGCAACCAAAGTATTTGTCACAGGACTTTCACTAAACGTCAAAAAAGCATTCTGTAAATTGGATGGAATGCTTTCATCGTAAGCATTTGAACCAAAACAGTTATCCTCAAATTGGAAATCATTTGGCATCGTAATAGAAACAACACAGGAATCTTCTGGTAAAATTCTTAAAATATCATTTGGACAAGTTACATTGGGTAATTCAGTGTCTTCGATAGTAATTAACTGCACACAGCTCGTCATATTACCACTACAATCCGTAAAAACATGTTCAATCTCATGCACTCCAACCTCCAAGATCGTGTCGATACCCTGAGGTGGCCCGATATTAAATAGAGCTCCTTGATCTATTCTGACACCATAAGTCAACGCATTACTTAAATCAATATCAAAACTTAATGAAACGGTTGCAAATGAGCCCCCACATACGTCATTTATCGAGAACACGCCTCCTCCTGAAACGACGTTAGGCACTAGCCATATATCAATAAATCCATCAGATGCCCATGCGTTTATCTGATCTAAAGTCAATGAATTTATTGTAATTGTGAGATCATCGCATTGTAAACCAGTAGTCTCAGTGCTATCGATTATAGAACCATCTTCCCCTTTTATGATGAAAAATTCTGTCGGATCGTCAATATCAACATTGGAAAGATCTATTATCAATTCAATACCACCATTAGCTTGGGTATTATTCAGATTTATCGGACCAAAGCTGAATACTAAGGAGTCAACTACAGCTTCATTATCACCAGGAATTGGTGATACAATTTGTTGTTGTATTGTCTCTACATAAGGGGACATGGATTGCCCGCAATTATCGGAAGCATCTGGTGGTAACAATGTAATATTAGCACTGCATTGACCTTCTGAATTAGCCACTAAGTAATCCGATGGACAATTTTCCACGATAGGAGCTATCGTATCTATTAAGCCGAATGTACCCTGCGTCACAGTGGCATTACCGCACTCGTCATAAAAAACAAAATCAACAGACTCATATCTTGCAAATGGAAGAAGATCAGTGGGACACTTAGGAGAATCTAATCCGCCTACCGGATCTCCGGGGTAAGTAGTCGGATCATCTAAAACATAACTACCTGGAACTGCCGTAAAGAAGAAATTAGTACCACAATCTTGTGCAATCTGTGCTTCGCCTAGATTATTTAACCATTGGGCGAAAGCCAAATCCACATTAAATAAAGAATCACAGGTGACCATAACATCCGTTGCAGGACTAATTATAAGCGGTGGCAAATTATCTTCTACATGAATTTGTTGGATAAAAGTCGAACTATTGCCACAGGCATCTGAAACAGTCCAAGTTCTCTCAAGATCAAAATCACATAACTCCGCAGGTACATTATCCTCGTACGAACTTATGATTACCGAACAATTATCGATCAAGTTAAAAGGCTGACCCACGATATCAAGACTATCTAAAAAACGACAGTCAATAGTAATATCAGGTGGTATATTAAATCCAGGAGTTACAGTATCGACAACAGATATTATTTGGTCGTATGAAATCTGATGACCACAAGCATCCTCTGCTAACCAAGTTCGAGTAATTTCGTAATCGTAATAATCACAACTTAAAGAATCCTCCGATTGAGTAGAAGTTTCAGAAAAAATAACTTCAAGAATTCCATCACATAAATCAAAAGCTTCTAGCTGGGTTGTATCTGGAATACTGTTGCATAGTACAATTGTGTCAGTTGGCAACGCACTTGTAAAACTTGGACCGATTGTATCGATAATAGAAAAGGTCCCTGTGGTTGGTGTCACATTACCACATAAATCTAAAACCAGAAAGGACACATTGACCGACCAATCACAGGTACTTCTATCAACAGGGATATAGGGCCCTTGATTAAAAAATCCAAATCCATTATTTCCATTGCTGTCAGACCATAAAAAAGTGGACCAGTTTAAAGAATCTGCACATTCATCCGTAGCTGTGGCGCCACCATAGTTATTAATCCAATTTACCAAGCTATCCTCGGTCATTAAATCGCATGGAACTTCAACATTAACTGGCAAAGTCGTTAACGAGGGAGCAATCGTATCCACTGTCGAAAAAGAGGCAATTGTACTATCCACACTTAAATTTCCACAAGAATCTATGGCACGCCATGTTACAAATACCTCCATGGTATTTCCACATAGTGTATCTGTAGAGGACTCAAAAATCGAAATCGTAGTATTTAAATCGATGTTAGAAACAAAACTCACACCCTCATTGTTATCCGTAGCCTCGGCATGACCGCGGTTCATAAACCACGATTGTAGGCTATCAACAACATTGGGACTTCCACATGAAAGCACAGAAGAAATCGCTGGACTCGTAATTACAGGCGGCTCATTATCCGTATTAAGCAGATGAAAATTTGTAGGAAGATGAGTCCCATAGCCAAACCAGCTCACTAAAAGTAAGCACGATATTAATAAGGCTTTTTTCCAAGGTTGGTCCATAAAAGTATTATGTGTGACTCTGCCACGTCAAAAATACGCAAATGGGTCTCCTGCTGCTGCTTTAAATTAATGAAATAAGCTCGAATTGTACTCTTCTAAACTATTCTTCCTCGTCAGAAGACAATTTCTTGTCATCGACCTTATCGTTAAGAAATTCGTTTAATTTATCCATATGAAGATTCGATTCAAGTTCGCCGAATGCATTGATCTTAATATCGAATCCATCCAATTCTTCATGAACTGTTGGCGCGCCTTGTTTCTTCATTTTCTTAGGCATTCTGATTCTGTTTTGCTTCAAATATTTTATCGAAACTTTCGATGGCGATTTTCATACGATGCGTACATTCCTCCTTTCCGAACAGCTCCATAGTTCCAAACAGATCTGGACCTTTCATAGTTCCAGTGAGACCAATTCTAAATAGTGGCAGAATGTTTCCAAATCCTAATTCATTCGATTCAATATAGGATTTGACAAGGTCATGAATTTCGGACCCACTTTGATATTCTTCGGAAAGCAAAGCTAAAATAGCGTCAAGATGATCTTTAAGTTCAGGTTTATATTTTTTACGGATCATCTTTTCCTCATACTCTTTTGGTAATTCAAACAAGTAATAGGCCTGAGTTCCTAAATCTTTGAGAGTTATTAATCTCTCCTTCATTAAATCTGCGACTTTCGTCAAATATGTATCGTCAAACTTTAAGTAGTCCTCAGACAGAAAATCTTTGACTTTAGTCATAAGTTCATCATCAGATAACGCTAAAAGGTATTGCTGATTAAACCACTTTGCTTTATCAATATCAAAACGAGCTCCTGACTTTACCAATTGGTCTAATGAAAAAGACGCACATAACTCATCCAATGAAAATATTTCTTGGTCGGTCCCGGGATTCCATCCTAAGAATGCCAAAAAATTAATCAATGCTCCTGGTAAATAACCATTTTCCCTAAATCCTTCAAATTGCAGATTTCCGTCTCCATCAAACCAATCCAAAGGAAATACTGGAAATCCGAAAGCAGCACTGTCTCTTTTGCTCAATTTCCCTTTACCTACTGGTTTCAGAATTAAAGAAAGATGTGCAAATTTAGGTGGCTCCCATCCCATAGCGTCATACATAAACAAATGATGTGCTGTACTAGACAACCACTCTTCACCTCTGATCACATGAGATATTTGCATGAGATGATCATCCACGATATTCGCCAAATGATAGGTAGGCATTCCATCTGCCTTCATTATGATCTTATCATCTAACTCTTTTGTATTAAATCTTACTTCACCTCTAACTTCATCCGAAAAACGAATTTCACGATCACTAGGTAACATAAGTCTTATTGTGACATTATCGCCATTCTCCAATTTTTGATGAACCTCCTCATCGGATAGAGTCAGACTATTACACATCCCTAATCGAGTAGTATGATTATATTTTACGGATGGAATTCCTTCCTCCTGTTTGGAGTTTCGAAGTTTTTCCAAATCTTCAGAACTATCAAATGCATAATAGGCTTTACCTTTTTCTATTAACACTTTGGCGTAATTATGATATAGTTCTTTTCTTTCAGATTGTCGATATGGTCCAAAATCTCCTCCTATTCCAGGGCCCTCATCAGGATATATTCCAGCCCATTCCAAGGCGTCTAAAATATATTTTTCAGTACCCGGCACTTCTCGGTTTGCATCCGTGTCCTCTATACGAAGAATAAAATCTCCATTATGCTTTTTAGCAAATAAATAATCATATAGGGCCGTGCGAAGTCCTCCCACGTTCAAAGGCCCCGTTGGGCTAGGTGCAAATCTCACTCGTACTCTTTCCATAATGCTCTATCTCTTTGTATTTTTGTGCAAATTTTACCGTTTTAAAGCAGCAAAATCGGTGTTTACTCGTTTAAAAGACGGTTTCTCCCCAAAAAGAGCAACAAAGATATTATATCCTAATTGAACGAATTACTTTATGAACATGTATCTGGCGAAAACTCCACGATTCATCCAGAGACTATTTCCAAACCTCATTTGGCGAATCCCTACGGACGAAAAAGTTATCTATCTGAGCTTTGATGATGGACCAATACCCCAATTAACGCCGTGGGTATTAGATGAATTAGCTAAATACAATGCCAAAGCCAGTTTTTTTTGTGTAGGAGAGAATGTAAATAGATACCCTGATCTATATAATAGAATCATTGAAGAAGGACATAGTGTAGGAAATCATACGCACAATCATCTAAATGGATGGAAGACTGACAATAGACCTTATTTACGCAATGTGAAGTCCTGTAGTCAAAGTATGGAAACCTCCCTATTTAGACCTCCTTATGGTAAATTAAGACCTAAACAAGTTCAAATACTTTCAAAGAAGTATAAAATAATCATGTGGGATGTGCTGAGTGGTGATTTTGACCAAAACATCACTAAAGAAGATTGTTATGAAAACGTCATTCAGAATATAGGGCCTGGATCCATAGTGGTCTTTCATGATAATTTAAAAGCGGAAGAAAGACTAAAATATACTTTACCTAAAGTGCTCTCTGATTTATCAAAAGAGGGGTATACATTCCAAAATCTAGAATCAGTCAATCAAGTTTCGGTAAGACGACAGGCCCAGGTTATGGCCGGATAAATTTTTATTGGATTACACCCAATCCATCGCATACACGAACGAAGTAAAAAGGGCTGGTAACATTACCCAAAACCATTCTGGAAGTAATAAAAGGAAAGCAACAGTTCCTAAAAGTGATAGTAAGAACATTAACCAGAATTTACCTGTAGATTTTGCTTCTTTATTCATGGTAGTTTTATTGTATGAATCGTGGGCAAAGCTAAAAACATTTTCATAATCTTATGGCGTCTTTGCTTCTTATATGCCACCATTTTCAAGAAAATATTACTCAAAAATCCTACTCTTTGGAGAATATACCGTTTTACACGGATCAAAAGCACTGGCTATACCGTATCACGGGCTATATGGACAACTGCAACCTTCCGAAAAGGCTTCCTCTGAGATGGCCCAATTTATAAAGTTTATAAAAGCCAATACAGCCGAAACTCTGTGGGATTTTGACCGCTTAAATCAGCTCGAAAAAAGTGTGATTTTTGATTCAAATATACCTATTGGCTATGGTGCTGGCAGTTCGGGAGCCTTAACCGCTGCAGTCGCGGATTATGCTTTAATAAAAGCAAGAGGTTATTCTATTGAGCAATTAAAATCAGTCCTGGCTTCCGTTGAAAATTATTTTCATGGATCTAGTTCAGGTACGGATCCTCTTGTCAGTTTCCTTAATTCTGGAATAGTAATCGAGAAGGAGTCCATAGAACTAGTGTCTCCTCTCTTAAATGCTTTTAATTTTGACATATACTTGGTGGACTCGGGTAAAAGCCGATCTACAGAACCACTTGTCAAAGCATATAAAAAAGAATTGAAAGATTCTAAAGCCTTTGAAAATGCGTCTAAAGAAATGGCTCATATTTCAGATTTAACATTGGATTCTTTTTTGGAAATTAACCCAAAAACACTTGTACTCATAAATCAATTGAGTCAGCTGCAATTGGAACATTTTCAGAATTTTATCCCCGATGAAATTTTTAAGTTGTGGAAAGAAGGATTAAAAAAAGAGAATGTATTTTTTAAAATGTGTGGTGCAGGCGGTGGTGGATATTTTTTGGCTTTCGCCAAAAAAGACAAAAAAATAAACTTTAATAACCTAGCTTTTAAGGCTATTGGTTAAGAAATTCTATGAACTTCGCGAGATCTGGATAATCTTCGAGTTTACCGGGGAGTTCATTTTCTTCTAGACGTATTCCATCAATATAGGCCGATATCTGTGTGTCTAACAGTCGTTTTTTACCAAGTAAGTTTTTGGTGCGTTTTACAGATTCAAAATCACTTAACATCCCTACTGTATACACGTAATCACCATCTTCCTCTTCTATGATGACATCATTTGTGTTAGCAACGATAGAATTCTGAAACATCTGTCTTACTCGAGCCACTTCGACTCTGTAGGACAATCCTTCTAATTGGGTATAAAATAAATCGCTCTTTGAATCTCGTAGATAATCCGCCACTACAGGTTCTTCCTCAGTAACTTCAATGTTTAATTCTTCAGCATTAAGTAATTTAATATCAATACGTCTATTCAACTTATCCGCTAAGTTTATTTTCTTACCAGCCAACTCATTTTTAACAAGAGGATAATTAGGACCACAAGCAATTAATTGTATTCTTCTCTCATCAATGCCTGAAGAGACGAGTTCTTCTCTCACTTTTTCTACCCGCTTAATTGAGAAATACAAATCATAATTCGCTAATCCTTCAGATATTGAATGGCTTATCAATCTGATTTTTAAATCTGGGTAAATAACCATAAGGTCTTTCAGAGCTTTGATCTTTATCTGATTTTGAGTTGTCAGGACATTATCATCATCTCCATAAAACAAGGGACCGATGATCACATCTCGTTTGCTTAGCTCTTCTTCTTCATTTTCAGTCTTTGTTTCATCCAATACAGCGACTTCCTCGATGGCTTCTTCTTGCGTTACTTCGGGATTTGCCAATATAGTCTCGTAATATTTTTCAAGTCTCTCTTCAAAAAACATAAACCTTGGTGAGTAGGCTAATTGAGACATATTTTGCGCCGTCAAATAAGCGATGTAAAGGTCATATCCGCCAAATCCAGATTTTCTGTTCGAACTAAAAGTGGCTGTCATTCCATTGTTAGACAGTTTATAATATACATCATCGGCACTGGAATTTATTGGCCTCCCGATATTTTGAACAGGTTCCCAAGTAGGTCTTTCTCCTGATAAAAGAGTGGTATACACATCAAAACCTCCATAACCTTCATTACGATTAGAACTAAAAAATAGAGTTCGACCATCATTGCTTACAAAAGGAGAAACCTCATCAGCACTCGAATTTACATTTGGCCCGAGATTAAATGGCACAGTCCACTCACCATCTCTGTATCCAACAACATATAAATCATAACCACCAAATCCGCCTTTTCTTTTAGAAGAAAAGATTAAGGTGGAATCATTGAACATCTTTATATACCCATCACCTAATTCACCCACTACAGGACTGATGTATGGTTTAGAAAATTCTGATGGATCCCGATCCACTTTAAATGTATCAACCAGAATACTTCCTGTGGACAAATCACTTAAAGTCTTTTTAAAGAGCATTACCGAACCATCCGAATTAAAGTCCATTAACAAGTCATTCTTTGGAGAATTTAATAAGGGGTCCAATGCACTGGGTTGCTCCCAAATACCATTATAAGATTGACATGCTAAAATATCCAAAGCGTAATTCCCGTATAAATCATCTTTTAGGCCTCGCTCATCTCGCATACCTCCCATGCTTCCTTCTCGATTTGAGGAGAAATAAAATTTATCATCAAAATTTGGGGATTGGATGGCGTTAAGTTCATCATATCTAGAATTCACCACATCGCCCAGATTTTCTACAAAAGCAATTTGTTCGTCATAAGCATGATCTAGACCGTAACCACAATTTTTTATCTTTTGAATAATATCCTGACGACGCGATTTGTTTTCTTCTTTTTTCAGAAGTCCTTTCAGTGCAATGGCGGCATTTTTAAAATCGTGGAGATCATAAAGTAGAAGTGCTCGATAATAATCCAGTTCACGATCCTTTACATTGAGGAAACTCAATCTATCCAAATCTAAGCTGCACGCGTCTAATTTATGACAATGATAATTGGAAATTGCACGCCTTTTTAAGGCCTCTTTATTAGTACTGACCTTATCATAAATGTTATACAATTTGAGCGCCTCGAAGTATTTTCCTTTTTCAAAAAACTTGTCAGCATCATTTTTAATGGATTTCTGAGAATGCAATAAACTGCTTAATCCCATTAATACCAATACAACGATATGACAACGTTTTATACCCATTTTTTTGCTTTATATGGATTGAGACGTATCAAAGGCCTCAAGGTAATCCCCTACCCTTCGTAAAAATGAACCACCTAAAAATCCATCGACAACTCTATGATCATATGAGAGTGATAAAAACATCATATGTCTCACAACGATAACGTCCCCATATTCAGTTTCCTTGACCGCAGGTTTTTTGCGAATCGCACCCACCGCTAAGATGGCGACTTGAGGTTGATTTATAATTGGGGTGCCCATGACATTTCCAAATGTACCCACATTAGTCAAGGTAAAAGTACCTCCTTGTATTTCTTCAGGTTTTAATTTGTTATCCCTCGCTCTCGCTGCTAAATCATTTACAGATTTAGTTAGTCCGACTAAGTTTAAGTTGTCTGCATTTCTTATAACTGGAACAATTAAATTTCCGCTTGGTAAGGCCGTAGCCATCCCAATGTTAATGTCCTTTTTCACTATAATTTTATCCCCATCTACAGAAACATTGACCATAGGAAAATCCTTTATTGCTCGGGTAACTGCATCCATGAAAATCGGTGTGAAAGTTATCTTTTGACCATATACTTCCTGGAACCTCTTTTTATTCGCGTTTCGCCAATTTACAATATCCGTTACATCAACTTCCACAAAAGAGGTGACATGAGGAGAAGTATGTTTAGACATCACCATATGGTCGGCGATCAACTTTCTCATTCGATCCATTTGGACGATCTCATCTGTTCCTGAACTTACAGTAACTGAGGATGGCTGTGTTATTGCTTTATTAGAGGTTTGAACAGAAGTTGATGGCGCTTGAATTTTAGGCGAAACATTACCAGATCTCTGGCTTATGTATGCTAAAATGTCCTTTTTAGTAACCCTTCCATTGGCCCCCGAGCCAGAAATAGAATCCAACTCCGTCTGCGAAATTTGCTCGGCCTTGGCAATATTCCTCACTAGAGGTGAGTAAAACCGATCCTTGGTCGATGTGACGGATCCCGAAATGGCCATTGCCGCCTGTTTATCTGGCGTTTCGACAATTTCATTAACTTTCTCTACAACTTCTTTTTTTTCTTCTTTTTTCTTGGACTTCTTAGGTGGCGTATCATCAGCTGGCGCTTCTTCCCCACCCGTATTTATAATCGCGATGACTTTACCTATTTCGACCACATCGTTGACTTGGAACAAAATTTCAGCAATGGTGCCTTCGACGGGTGATGGAATCTCAGAATCCACTTTATCCGTGGCAATTTCGAGAAT
>JAHDBE010000002.1:19784-27412 GCA_020630555.1 Saprospiraceae bacterium | reverse complement strand
CCGACATTTTTCACCCAATTTAGGATGGTCGCTTCCATAATACTCTCACCCATTTTGGGCATTACTAATTCAAATTTCGCCATTAGATTATCCTTGTGATGTGCGTGTGCAAAATTAGTCTAATTATTCATGCAGTAAAAATTTTCGAATCATATTCAAAGCGAATACAGCACTGTATTTAATGTTAATTTCACGGTTTTTTGCCAAAGTCAATTTATGCGTAACAACCCTAGTTTTATTACCACATGCCAACCAAATTGTGCCAACGGGTTTCTCAATACTGCCTCCTGTCGGACCAGCAATCCCACTTATAGAAACTGCTATATTCGCTCCTGTATTATTAAGACAACCATTTAGCATTTCGACCACTACTTCCTCGCTTACCGCTCCAAATTTATTTAGCGTCTCCGCATTAACGCCTAATATGTTTTGCTTTAGTTCATTAGAATAGCACGTCAAACTCCCTAAGTAATAACTAGAAGCACCCGGAATTAAACCAATCATGTGTCCAATTAATCCACTTGTACAACTTTCAGCGGTAGCTATCTTTAAATCCCTTTCCTTTAATAGATGACCCACAGATTCCTCTAATAATTCGGTATCGAATCCGTACACATAAGGTTCCAATATTTTTACAATCTGCTCAGCAAAGTCATCCACTAGATTTTCTATACTTCCTTTAACACCTTTTCCTGTAAGTCTAATTCTCACAGATCCCAAACTGGGTAGATAGGCTATTTGAATCTCACTTGGTAAGTTATTGACAATGTTTTCTATGGCTTCCGCCAATCTTGACTCCCCTTGACCAACAGTACGTATGGTCTTATGATAAATAAACTGATCTTGTAATTCTACTAATCGCGGCGCAATGTGATCATTAAAAAGGCCTTTCATCTCATATGGAACACCAGGGAAAGAAATATAGCTTACATGATTTTTTCTAAAAAGCATTCCGGCTGCAGTTCCTAATTTGTTCTTCAAAATTTCAGCAGATTTGGGAAGAAATGCTTGTTGGCGATGGACTTCTAGCGGTTTACGCCCAAATTTCGAAAATAGATATTCTATCCAAGAATATGTTTCTTCATCAAATTCTAACTCTGTATTGAAATAATTCGCTAATGTCCTTTTGGTAATGTCATCCTCAGTAGGTCCTAAACCACCCGTGAGAAAAACGAAATCCGCGTTTTTTTCACCATATTCTAAGGCATGAATAATTTCTTCTGTGTCATCACTGACGGATAAAATTCTTTTCACATCAATACCAAGTTCATTTAATCTCTGCCCGAGCCAAGAAGAATTTGTATCTACCACTTGACCTATTAATAGCTCTTTACCTATCGTTACAATTACTGCTTCTTTCATCTTAAAGTATGTATTCAATCTCTCTAAAATCAAACACCTGAATCCCCTTATTAGTTTGTACTCTCAATTGCCCAGATTCTCCAACTGAGATAATTTTACCTTCAAAAGCACCATGTTCTTGACTGAAATAACTATGAAGCTCATCTTTACGGAACAAATGGGTGTGATAGTCTAGAATGAGTTCTTTCTTTCGCCCTGAGCGTAATTGTAAGTATCGTTTCTCTATGTGACCCCATAGCTTTAATCGAAGCTTATTTAAATCTAACTCTTTATTCAACTGAAGTTTTAAGGAAGTGGGATTGGGCAGTTGTTTTGGGAAAATGAGCTGATTTACATTTAAGCCTATCCCAATAATTGAATTGGATAAATTTTGGCCACTTATTTGATTTTGTATGAGAATCCCACAGACTTTTTTATCACCCACGTAGAGATCGTTGGGCCATTTTATTCTGACTTTCGTCAAAGGTAAACTGTCTAAATAATCATGCATACCTAAAGAAATGGCGATACTCAACAAAAAGTGATCAGTGGCCTTAAGAAAATGAGGTGTTAGATATATACTACAAAGTAAGTTTTTAGACTTCTCAGAATGCCAATAACGCCCAATTTGACCGCGGCCATCCCCTTGATATTCTGTAGTGACGACCGTACCTTCGACAAGTTTTTGGCTTCTCATTAAATCGGCCAGATATAAATTTGTAGAGGACATTTCATCAAAATGCCAATGAATTTGTCCAATGAATAGAGAAACATAATGTAAAGGCAAAGCGTCTTTATTTTAGTACCTTTGAAAAGGTTTTTAGATAATTAAAGATACAATTTGAGTAAACAGAATGCAGCTAAATCCCTGGATGACGAGCTGAGCCAGATGAACGACCTCATCATAGATGCAATTCAGGATATTAAAGGTAAAAACATTGTAAAACTAGATCTGCGACACATTGATGATACTCCAACTGATTTTTTTATAGTTTGTGAAGGAGATTCTACTACGCAGGTCAAGGCAATTTCAAACAACATTTCGAAAAGATTAAGAAACGAATTTGGTGTTAGAGCTAATCATGTAGAAGGTTTTTCAAATGCCAAGTGGATATTATTGGATTACTTCCAAACAATCATACATGTGTTTTATCCAGAAACGAGAGAATACTATGATATTGAGGATTTATGGAGCGACGCAAATGTTACGGAATACCAAAATTTATGATTTGGTTAAACGATTCCCTCTAAAAATCGTTAGTTAATACGCAAATAGGATATAATGAGCGATTCACGCAATCAAAATAAAAACAAATTAGACCCTAAATCACCTAAGCGTCTAAATATGAATTCCTACTGGATTTACGGAATTATAATTCTCGTAATCCTTGCCATAAATATGAGTGTTTACTTGACAAACAAAACCCAAAACATAACCATGGGTAAGTTTGAAGAAATGGCAAAATCGGGCGATGTCGATAGTGTTGTTGTCATTAATAAACGAGTCGTTAATGTCTACATAAAGGATGAGAGCCTAAACAAGGAAAAGTACAGTAACATTCGTCAAAACACTCTCAATTCAAAGCAACCTCATTTTTCTTTTGAAATAGGAGATGTTAAAACTTTCGACGATAGTGTGAAAGAATTGAGGTCGGATGGCATCATGATAGATCCAGTATATCATAGTCCTCCTGATTATTGGGGCCCAATTCTTGGTTGGGTATTGCCTTTCTTACTTCTCATTGGGATATGGATATTTATAATGAGGCGCGTAAGCGGAGGTGCTGGTGGACCAGGAGGTCAAATTTTTAATATTGGAAAATCCAAAGCCACCTTGTTTGACAACAAGGACTCAAAGGTCAACGTCACTTTTCAAGATGTAGCTGGCCTTGATGAGGCCAAGGAAGAAGTCATGGAAGTCGTTGATTTTCTGAAAAATCCAAAAAAGTATACGGCTCTTGGTGGTAAAATCCCTAAAGGTGTTCTTCTAGTCGGCCCTCCAGGTACAGGTAAAACTCTTTTGGCGAAAGCCGTAGCAGGCGAAGCCAATGTGCCGTTTTTCTCAATTTCGGGTTCTGATTTTGTGGAGATGTTTGTTGGTGTAGGTGCATCTCGGGTGCGCGATTTATTTAAGCAAGCACGAGAAAAAGCCCCTTGTATAGTTTTCATTGATGAAATAGACGCCATTGGTCGTGCACGTGGAAGAGGTGCTATGCAGGGTGGTAATGATGAGCGAGAAAATACACTAAACCAGCTTCTTGTAGAAATGGACGGGTTTAGCACTGATAAGGGTGTTATTTTAATGGCAGCTACCAATAGACCGGATATTTTGGATGGTGCCTTAATGCGCCCCGGACGTTTTGATCGCCAAATAGGTATTGATCGGCCAGACTTAAAAGGAAGAGAGGCCATATTTAATGTGCATCTCAAAAACATAAAAATAGGCCCAGAGATTAAATCAGATGTCCTTGCCGAAATGACACCTGGATTTGCAGGTGCCGAAATTGCAAATGTGTGCAATGAAGCCGCTTTGGTCGCGGCGAGAAGAAATAAATCCATGGTAGACATGGACGATTTTAATCACGCCTTGGATCGGGTTATTGGAGGACTAGAAAAGAAGAATAAATTAATCTCCCCTAAAGAGAAAGAAATCATTGCTTATCACGAGGCAGGACATGCCATTTGTGGTTGGTATTTATCTCATGCATCTCCTCTAGTTAAAGTTACGATAGTTCCTAGAGGTATTGGCACTTTAGGTTATGCCCAGTATTTGCCTAAAGAAGAGTATATAATCCGCACGGAGCAATTAGAAGATCGAATGTGTATGACCCTTGGGGGTCGTGCTGCAGAGAGTATAGTATTTGATAAAATTTCTACAGGTGCTCAAAATGACTTAGATCAGGTCACAAAGATGGCTTACGGTATGATCTCGGTCTATGGTATGAATGACAAAGTAGGAAATGTCTCATTTCATGCGCTTTCACAAGAATCTTATCAAAAGCCCTATTCTGATGAGACGGCCAAATTGATAGATGACGAAGTGAGAGATTTAATCGAAAATCAATACGCTAGAGCTAAGGCTCTTTTGAAGGAAAAGAGACATGAACTAAATATATTGGCGGAAGCCCTCCTTGAAAAAGAAGTTATTCTAAAGTCTGATTTAATAGATTTAATAGGACCACGCCCTTCTGAAATAAAAGGGAGTAATAGTTTGTCCGAAGAGGAATAAAGAAACTACGCTTCTTTTTGTTCGCTACGATCGATTAGTCTAAATCCGTTACCGTGTATGTTAACGATTTCTAAGTCTTCGTCCTTTTTGAGGTATTTACGAAGTTTAGTTACGAAAACGTCCATACTCCTTGCTGTAAAATAGTTGTCCTCACCCCAGATTTTTGTTAATGCCTCGGACCTAGGTAGAACATCATTTTTGTAAATACAAAACATTCTAAGTAAGTGAGCTTCTTTTGGTGACAACTTTTCATCGTGATCTCCTATCGTCAGAATACGCAAAGGATAATTAAAATGAAATTTCCCGAGTGTAAATTCTTTAATCTCATCACGAGGATCAGGTTTGCTGGCACTTCTTTTTAAGATAGCTTGTACTCGATAAAGAAGTTCTTCAGAATTAAAAGGTTTGGTGATATAATCATCTGCACCTATTTTAAACCCTTCGAGAACATCCTCTTTTAGAGTTTTTGCAGTTAAAAATATGATAGGAATTTCTTTGTTTTGTTCTCGGACTTCTTTAGCTAAGGTGAATCCGTCCTTCTTTGGCATCATAACATCAAAAATGCACAAATCATATGTGCCTGATTTGAAAGCTTCCATTCCTGCCATTCCATCCGTGGCAAGATTGACATCAAAATCATGCATTTCTAAATAGGATCTTAGAACATCTCCAAAATTCTGATCGTCTTCTACGAGTAAGATTTTGTTGGACATACGTTTTCTTAGTGTTTGTTAAGGTGTATATATATTAAGAGTTAAAATTGGCAAATTGGTCACTTATTTCATAGGAAATTTGATAATGAAACTACTCCCCTTTCCAAACTCACTTTGAACATCAATATTTCCTTCATGTGCATCCATAATGGCCTTTACATAACTTAATCCAAGGCCAAATCCTTTTACATCGTGTAAGTTACCTGTCGTGACGCGATAAAACTTATCAAAAATGTGTTTTAAAGCCTCTTTTGTCATTCCTATTCCTTTATCTGTAACGACTATTTCTAAGTAGTTGTTAGCATTTCTTGTGATTATTTCTATTTCAGGGCGTTCCGGCGAATACTTATTCGCATTATCCATGAGATTATGAATCACATTAGAAATATGTGTAGAATCCCCTTCTAGGATACTTTTTTGAGCTTGCAAATTCATTTTAATGTGTCCGCCTCTTTTTTGTACAGTAAGATTCATATTACTTACTGCCTGTTCGATTATACTGTGCATGTCTAGGGTTCCCAATTTAAGTTGGAAGTCCTTTTTATCAATTAATGCCATCTGGAGCACGCGTTCTACTTGATTTAGCATGCGTTTATTTTCTTGTTTAATGATCCCTGCAAATCGTCTTATTTTTTCATCGCTATCAATGACCTTCGGACTTGTAATAGAATCTGCAGCTAGGGATATAGTGGCAATAGGTGTTTTAAACTCATGTGTCATATTATTGATGAAATCATTTTTCATCAAGGATATTTTCTTTTGCTTGAAAATGATGTACACTACATATCCGAAACATAAAAGTATTAAGGAGGTAAATAAAATCGAACTTAACAGGTAGGGTAAAACGGAGGACCATAGCATACTAGTCTTGTTAGGGAAAAAGAGCCTTAGATATCCAGGAGAATTTATTTCGGTGTTAAACAAACTTACCTGGTATTCATTCTTAGTACCACCTAATTTGACTTCAGTAGTGGATGCTTCTCTATTACCTATTTGTGCGACAAAGTGTCCATTAATTATGAAGTAATCTTCAATTTCGTTATCGTATACCCCATAATCATAATTGGCTCGAATTCCTTGGTCAGATAATTCTTGTCTGATTATGGTATCCAGAGATTGTAAATCAATATTCTCTAATAGAGCTTGGGGGTCGAACATTCTGTTCATGCTATTCAACTCCCACTTAAGTCTTTGTACTGCCCATTTTTCTTTAGAAGGAATTACTCGACTCAGTATTTCTGTTCTATCCATAAGCCCACTTTCCTTGGGCTTGTTTAAAAAATCACTGACCGCTGGATCATATGTCTCTGATTTCTCCTGTATTCTATCCTTCACACGAAGTAATGCACTACTTACTTTATCGTCAAAATTCTTTTCATCTAAATCCACTGACCACTTGATCCAGAAAAACTGAAGAAAGGCTATGCCCAGAACGGCAGATCCCATTAAAATAATTATGGCCCAAATAGTTCGTTTGCTCATATATGCTGAATCAACCCAAAAATAGGTGTATCTACTTTTGGAATCCCGAATTTAACCTCTTTTTAACCGCAGCGTAGTTACCATAAATTCGAAAAGTGAATTAATTTGCTGTTTAATTTAAATAAATATCACTTATGAAAAGATTAGCACTCACTTTGTCCTTAGCCATATTAGCGTCATGGTCGACGACATTTTTCGCGCAAAGCGAAACTAAAACGGAAAGAGAGGTAATCATTATTAAAGAAACTATTGATGCTGATGGAAAAAAAACCATGCAGAAACTCGTAAAAAAAGGTACGGATATTTCAGATGCTGATATTGAGGAAATGATGAAGGAATTAGAGATGAATGGCAAAAAGATGAAAGGAAAAAAAACGATGAAAAAAGAAATTAGAAAAGAAATCGTCCTAGAGTCTGATGAAGAAATGTCAGAAGAAGACATCAAAAAGTACATAGAGGAATGGAAATCTAAAGAGAACATAGAAGGGGGTGAAATGGAAATACGCGTATTAAAGAAAAAATTAGACGACGAAGAGGGTGAAGGAAAAAAGCGAGTCATGAAATGGAGGTCAGATGACGGTGAAGAAATTGACCTGTCTAAAATGGAAGGAAAAAAAATGATCTTTATTGAGGAAGAAAATATAGATGGTGAAAAGGATAAAGAAGTCAAGGTTACCATCATTAATGGGTCTGAAGAAGATGTGAGTTACACTATATCAGATGATAGTGAAGTCCACGAAGAGGTAGAAGTTATTATCAAAAGAAAAGGAGATAGTGATCACAAACCAAAGTTGGGTGTCATGATAGAAAGTGACACCGACGGAGTAAAATTTTTAGAAAATGTAAAAGGTTCTCGAAAAAAT
>JAHDBE010000002.1:15967-19774 GCA_020630555.1 Saprospiraceae bacterium | reverse complement strand
TTATTACTGCAGTAAATGGAGAAGAGGTGAAAAGTGTAGATGATCTTATCGATAAATTAAAGGCATTTAATTACGGTGATGAGGTTAAATTAGATTATCTAAGAGATGGAAAAAAAATGTCGTCCAAAGTTAAGCTTGAAGAAGTAGAACAAAAGTTTATTATTGAAAAAGCAATTATCAAGGAATAAAAAATAGGGGGTGAAATTCACCCCCTATTTTTTATTAGTTTAAGTTGAATCGTACAGTTATTCCCCCTTGATATGTGGTCACAGGGAAGGACGTCGACAAATAAGGACGTCTTCTATTATAATTTAAAAACAACCTCAAAGTAAGATCCTCATTTACATCATAATCTACAGCTGGGTTTAAAGAAAGTACTTTACTACCTCTCTCTGGTGCGGCAGAAGTTCCACCTTCTAACTGATGTATGAAAGTCACTTCATCTCGGTAACTCATATCAAAGTTAAATACTAAAGTGCGTCCTCTATTATTATTGACACTTCCACCTCGTCCTCCTCGTCCTCGACTATTTCTATCTTGGTTTTCTTCTTCCACATCTTCTTCCTGATCCCTTTTTCTTCCTCTCTTCCTTTTCTTACCATTATCCCCAGTTAACCATGAGATGTTCACATCTTGGAGAGTGTATTCAAATCCAAAAGTGTACTCGGCATTTAAAATTTCACGCAGGGTATTCGTGGAAATGAGAAGATCTAAATTTCTAGACTTTCTCCATTCAAAATTGACTCCCATATCATTCTTAGTTTTGATTTGGAGTCCAAGAACAGGAGCAAATTGCTCATTTATTTGAATTTGTGGAATTTCTATTCTTGAATAGTAATCGTCTGTAATTTCTTTAGGTTGAAAAGGATCGTTTGAATCATATTCCTGATCTGAGAAGAAATTATTTACACGTAAGGTATTTTTATAACTATGTGAAAGGCTGAAACTTTGGAAAATATCCTTGAAGAAAGGCAACTTACTTAATCCATTATAACTTAAAGTCCAGTTTGGTCTTGGAATAAAACTGTTTCTACTTATTTCTCTTTCAAGGTCTAGATTCGTTTGATTTATAGTTTGACCAGAATAGGCTGCTACAAAAGATGGTACAATTACCTCCGTATTTAATCGACCATAACCTACCGCAAAGCCTACAGTATCAAGACCTGTAGGTGCCCCATTTTCTTCTTGTAATCTTAAAGAAGTCGCTCGTCTGTTTTCATCAAAAGTGTAAAACAATTCATCAACATCGGTACCAAATAAAGTATTTGCTGAAAAGTAAGTTATTTCAAAAGAACCCACATCCATTCCTGCGAGTTGCTGGAAATCTTGCTCTTGTTCTAAAAATTTAAAATCTTCTGTATGGTCTCTTCTATAGGTTTTCTTAAGATCTACATCAATACTAAAATCTCTAAAAGGTTCTATCTCAATTTTAGCCTCGTAATTCTTATTTAATGTTTGAGATACTTGCTGATTAAGTAAGGGATCATTAGAAATCCATCCTTTATCTGCTGCGGAATACAACCAATTAGTTCTATCTCCTTCCGTAATGTCTGGCTGAATTCCTGAAACAAAGCCAAATCCTGGAGAATCAAATCCATTCGATAATCCCACATATTCAGGAACTCCTGTAAATCCTGGAACTACCGTCGAATAATCTTCTCTATATGTAAGTTTCGCCGATCTTAACATCAACAGTGGTCTGATGAGTATTCTCTCAACCATTGATGGACCTGTGTCTTTTGACTTAGATCTTTTTTTCGTTTCTTTTTCTCCGTCCTTCCCTTTGTCATTTTCACTCGCCATGGACTGTTCTCCTCTGTTTCTTCGAGATCTCTTAGTTCGACTTTTCTTACCTGATTCAATGGATTTTAAATAAGACCATTTACTATATAACTTATCAAAATTGAACGTTCCATTAAGCGAACGTCTCTGTCCATTCTGAATAATATTCCCAAGGCTTTCTGTACTTAACGGGGCAGCAGACCATGCATAATCTGCATCATATTGCGCCTTTAGTGTTATCCAATCCATTAAAGGGATATTCTTTAAAGGAACATTATAGGTAATTCTAAAGTCGTGATTGTAATCTTTATTTCGGCCAAATCTTTTAAAATTATCCATCCAGTAATCTCTTAAGAATTGGTCATTTACTTGACTAATAGGAATATCTTCTCCGCGTTCTGTTTGATATCGTAGTCCTGATCCTACCCCTGATTTTCTAACCTCATCAACAATGGCCAAATTTGCCGCATTAAATTGAAATTTTAGCGCTTTTGTAAAATCCCATTGTAAACTGTAGCGTCTATCCCAATTAAAGCGCTGATCCGTAAAATTGAAAAGTGGATTTTCTGGTAATCTAAATTCCCTTTCGTTTTGTAATCTTCTAATCTGAGAACTCACAGAAAAGGAATTAGGCAGAGGATTGAAATTAAGTTCTTTAATGAACTTTAAATATTTACTCTTAACTAATTTTTTAAAGGGTTCGATATAGGTCGCACGGCGTGAATAGTTGTAGTCTAAACTCAACTTTTGATCCGTCGTTCTGTCAAATTTAAGAATTGGATCTCTATGATTTGTCTCTGTAAATGAATAAGATGTACTAAAATTAGATAGGCTCCATGGTTTTGGAGAACCACTTCCACCACCACTGCTACCTCCACGACCACCAGTTGGAGCACCACCTCTTCCACGAGAACCGCCACTTGCTCTTGAAGAACTAGCTCCTCCTCCTGTTTTTCTAACATTGGTGAAGTTTATCGTTTTTATTGTAGTCACGTCTTGTGCTCGTTCTCTAACGTCTGCATTATTAATGGCAGACTCGACGGCTTCATCTACGGTGAGATCTAATTCGTATGGATCAAATTCAGGATTGGATATATTTTTAGAATACTGGGCGTAAAACGGAATTTGAAGACCCCAATTACTTGGGAAGAATTTTCCTAATTCAAGACTTGTTGCTAAGTCATAATTAATCAATTCTTCTTTTTGTCTTTGATCTACTTTTTGATCTAATCCACCAAAACCAATGCTGCTGTATCCACCAGAGGCAGTGAATTCTCCTAAATCAGCCATTTTTACCTCTAGGCTCGCTAGTCCTGCCCAGCCACCTCGCTCTTGCAATCCAGCAGCACGTAATTCATTCACCCAAACTTGACCACAAAATTTCTTGTTTTGTCCTGCTCGTTTTCCACGGACACCGATCTGCATTCCTTTTACATAACCTAAACTTGGGTTACCTTTTATTCTTATAGTGGCATCTACTGTATCATCGCCATCTCTGTCAATTTCTTTTTCATAAACTTCAGAAATGATGCCTTGTTGATTTCGCTCCTTCTTTAATTCAGTGAAAACGTCAAGGGCAAAATCATACATGTTTTCCGGCTTCCATACATTATCTACATCGCTGATCGATAAATTCGGATCGGACATGGTTAGAGGGATCTCGTACTCATAATAGTTATTTACAAAATCTTTCCCCACTTTAAAAAAGATAGCTAAATCTCCATCTTCTATCTCATCACCAACCCCGGGAGTATCTTCGGCATGAACAAACATCTGCAGTTTTTCAAAAACCCGAAGATCCAATTGGGTCAGTTTAAACACAGACACTTGACAGGTATCCCCAAGGTTACAGAAGTTTAACGAAAGGGATTTTTCGTCCTGAAGTACGTTAGAATACGTACTAAATAATTGTTCTTGTACAATTCCTCTTGGAAGAACATAATTGAATGGTGTTTTATTTCCATTTTCTTGTACACCCACATCACCAATTGCGAATTCAATCTCTTCTGGTTCAGAATCTGTAAA
>JAHDBE010000002.1:0-15945 GCA_020630555.1 Saprospiraceae bacterium | reverse complement strand
TCTCGACGCCACTGATTTCTAATTAATTCTAGCTCAGCAAATCGGAATGTTTTAGGTGTCGCAAAACTATCTACGACCATTCTTACAAATTGAATCGATCGGAAACCTTCGATTCCACCTACTGGTGTTCCCTGACTTAAAGGAATTTGAAAACGATACCAAGTTTCTTGTTGGCCTCCCTGATTTGTAATCTCTTTAGTTTGGGTAACATATGGATTTAAATCTGGGTCAACATTCAATTTACCTCCATCGTTAAAAATAGGAATCTTGTATTCCCAATAACTCTCTCCTTGATCTAGCGAGCGGTTATTGTTCATATCCTCAGATTCAGGATTGGGATTTCCTCGTGTTCCTCCAACTACTTCTGGATCTGGATCATTCCCTTCTGGGTTATTAAACTCTTTGTATCTAACTAACAAATTGTTTTCATTCCCAAATACATCATTATTACCAAAATATATAAAGTCATCTGCACAAGGATCCTGAGTAATAAATGACGCGGGAACCCCATTAGGTGCGTTTACCATTTTATCAATATAATCGGAGAAATATTCGTTTTCTTCTGCTGTATTTAAACCATCAAATCCGACATCTTGTAACTCTCGTAATTCAGTATCGAATCCACTATTCGTAGGAATATCAATAGGTATTCTACCCCAATCTGTGTCTTCAATAGGCACCTGATCTTCGGGACGAACTGGAATTGTGTTTTCGTAGAATTGTAGATTATCACGTAAGATGTCTTCTGAAACCGATCCAAAATGAAAACTTAAATACCCTTGCTCATTATCCTCGTGAGAATTCACTTCATTTCGTCGATCGATATATGGATCTAGTAACCAAAATTCTATGTATTCAATATTAGCTGCTTGAAAATCATTGTTGTTTAGATATTTCATAATACCTCCCCAACGTGATTCAGGATTGTTTAATCGTATTTTTTCTCCATCCCATTCAGCTCCAGAAGTTTGACCACCTGCGTAATTTAATCCGTCTGGTTCATCAAAATTATAAGGTCCTCTTTCTTCCGGATAATAACTTAAATCGAAAGTAAATAAGTCAGGCAATTGATCTTGAGGAATCTGTCGATCGAATAAATCACGCTGATTAATCAATCGAGTATAAGCGTCCTCATTATCTTCAGTAGATCTAACCGTTCGATCGATGACATACCAATTTATTTTCGCTCTATTGGCACCATAAGCCACTCCTGAATTGACGTCGGCGGATTCTCCTCTAGTGATTGGAGTACTCGCTAATTTCCATTGATTCGTTTGTGTTCCTAGTGGTATGGCACTACCCGCACCCTCGAAGTCATCTAAATTTACCACTCCTTCATCTTGACCAGGTATATTGATGGCTCCGTTATGACCCGGTTTTATTGCCGCTATCTCCCCGGCAAAATTGATGCTTGATTTTTCTTTAGTACTATAAAATGGCAGTTTATCAACCGTTTTAGTAACCCACTCAGACTCTGTCGAATAGTTCATATCTAATCCGAAAATCCTATTATTAATCGGGTCATCACCGACATTTACTTTTTGCGTAAATGGTCTTTCGAACAATCTTAAATATGTCGCACCAATGTTAAAGTTGTCGGATACTTCGTAATCTGCTCTTAAACCAAGCATTGTTTTTTGTTGAAGACTAAATACAGAGTTGTCCTCAAAAGAAATACGTATAGGTGTTCCAGATTGTAAATAAGCGTCGTTAATAATTCGAACACGCCCGATGCCATAATCAATTTCGTAATCTCGTCCTGGCTCCAGAATATCTCCACCAGCTCTTACCGTTACAGATCCTTCGGGAATATTAAATGCACCAAGTGAGATATCCGATGAAATACTGGATTTATATCGTCCTTTCATGACGAATCGATTTTTCTCGAGATACTGTTGGGCAGCAAATACAGATTCTGTATATAATTCAGGAAATGAATAGAAATCATTTCCGATCGTATCCGTTAAAGATTGGCCGAAAGGCTCAAGAACAGGGAAAATAATACTTCCACTTCTCGGAATAATGGTTAATCCTGGTACAAAGTCAAAAATACCATCAGATTGTGGATCCAATTGTGAGTTTAATCTATCCAGATTAAATACATTCAAAAGTGGTGATTCTTCGAATCCTGGTTCAGGTAAAAATCGCTTTAACGATCCGTCATTATTGTCTTCAAAAAAGATATCAAAAACAAAATCCTCTTGTCCGACTTGAGCGGTTCCAAGAGGATAGACGTTTTTCATCATCAGATCCCAGGTTGGTTGAGTAACCCTTTGGTTCGAACTCTTAAGCATTTTAGTATATACCACATTATCTGGTTCGATCTCACCGTTGGCTTGCACACTACTTACTTGAGCATCCTCGGTCAGTTCTCCCACCTTATACACGCCGTCTCCTCTATAAGTGTAGTTATATTCATAGGCGACAGCAAGCACCTGATTTGGTCTTAAACGTACATTAAGTGATAAAAATCCTAGTTGAGGATGATAGGTATATTCATTAGGGCTCAATAATCGGCCTCGAAAAATTTCGAAATCTCTGGTTTGCTCCATCATGTATGGAGGGGTCCGAAGATTAGTGGAGGTTCTTGTTTGAACTCTCGTCTCGTCATCATCTAAAAGTTGGTCGTACAACGAATTGACATCGTTTTCAGGTAAGATATTACCTTCTAAATCTAACAATTCGGTAGGAACCACGTTTATAGGAGGAAAATTATTAGGGTCGCTCGTATATTTTGCTGGATTAGACTCCCCAAGATCCGTCACAGCACAGATCATTTTACTTTCTAAATTATTGTCGTCACGATCATTGGTTACCCAAACTTGAATCCTATTTATACGAAACTGGCTGTTTATGTATGGAAGTGAATCCATGGCCGCTTCGAAATTTTCACGATGATAATGTGATAAGAAGAAGTGGCGATTTTCGTCGTATTCATCGGGACGAATTTCAAACTCTTGAATTCTAGCTCCGCCTTCTACCACTATTTCTTCTTGTTCCGATCTTTGTTGGGACGCCAAACCCGTAATACGGAGATGTCCAAATTGCAATTCGGTTTTTATACCGAATAAAGATTGACTTCCTTGAATCAACTGGCTACGAAGGGGAAGATTTACATTACCCGCTTCAATTTTTTTAATGATATCATCCTCAGAAAAAGCTTCTGTATCGTATCCTATTTTAATTTTTCGATCAAAGTCGAATGTGGCTTGGGTATCATAGTTAAAACCAAGCTTAAGTTTTTCACCTATTTGACCATCGACATTCATTTGAATATCCATATCAAAATCAAATCCACCAGATCTTTGCTGACGTATAGGAATTGTAGGGTTGTTTATTCGCTGGTAGTCTCCACCAAAAGTCAAATCGATATTTCCTTGCGGCTGGATATCCACTTCAGTACCTCCAAACAATCGATCCCCTAAGTTTTTCTTGACATCGATTTTAGACATTGGATCCATTTTACCAGAACCACTTTTTATTCCTGTACTAATTCCTCCTAATTTGGCGAAATACTGTCTTTCTTGTTCTTTTGAGCGCCATTCTAGGTATTCGTCAAAAGTCATATAACTAGGGGTTCGATAGTATTCATCTCCAATTTTTTCTAGGATGATATAATTACCTGTAATTGGATCGTATTCTACCTTTTGTTCGATCGTCGATGGGATAATATCGAAAGGATTATAATAGTCATCTGTTATAAAGTCCGTGGTACGGTCCTTTAATGGAATCGTATCCAAGACTGTTTGTTGCAAATGCTCGCCTTGTGGATCAGGTAATAGATTACCCCCTCCATTCGCCATAGAGTCGGTGACTAAAATTAGACACCAAACACACAAGAGCATGCTCAAATACTTCATATTTCTTCTACTAACTAATCTTCTGTAATCTCGTAAATGGTTGGCTGGTTTTTCGTAAATACTGGCTTATAACGCCAAATATGTCATCGAAGTATGTTTTAAGACCTTCCATATGTTAAATTCTAAGACATTTTCTTTAGTATTTCTTTGATCACTTCTTCGACCGGCACGTCATCACCTAGGCTTCCGAGAACAGAATTTATATGCTTGTCTATCATATTCTTCTGAAATCCTAAAGCCATGAGGGCAGCCGACGCTTCATCTCTAACCGAACTCACAGGTGTAACATCTTGAATATCAATGTTCTCACCTGATTTCATCACTTTGTCTTTTAGATCAAGAATGATCCGCTGAGCGGTTTTAGGACCTACGCCTTTAACACTTTTAAATCGAGCCACATCTTCTCTTAGAATGGTGTTTTTTACTTCAGATGCCGTCATATAACTTAATATAACACGGGCAGTATTTGGACCAATTCCAGAAACAGAAATTAACAGAACAAATATTTGTTTCTCATCCTCCGTAAAAAAGCCATAAAGCGTATGTGCATCTTCTTTTACATGTAAGTGTGTAAAAAGACGCACTTTGTCCAAAGACTCTATTTTAGAATACGTGTTTAAACTAACGTTAACGTGATAACCTATCCCACCCGTATCTATATATACGAAAGCCGGATTTTTATACACGAGATTTCCTTCTAAAAACGCAATCAAAACAGTGCTTTTGACGATAAAAAACAAGCGAAGTTACTAAATTTCTTCTTTTTTATATTACATTATTTTATAATATGTTTAGCCTTGATAATTAGCTCCTTCTTACATCCATTTTCAATGAAATCAAATCACACATAAATTTGTAGTATACTGCGTGAAATTTAGATCAACATCATGAAAATTCTGATTTTAGGAAGCGGAGGTCGCGAACACACTTTTGCCTGGAAAATTACTCAATCTTCACTGTGTTCAGAGCTATTCATTGCACCAGGAAACGGGGGTACTTTATCCTGTGGTACAAATGTCGAAATCGCGGTGACAGAGTTTGATAAAATTAGCTCATTTTGTCTTGAAAATCAGATTGATATGGTTGTTGTGGGTCCTGAAGTGCCACTCGTAAATGGCATTGTTGATGTATTTAGGAAGGAGGATAAACTTAAACATATTCATGTCGTCGGTCCAGATAAAAACGGAGCGCAATTAGAAGGAAGTAAGGCTTTCGCCAAAGAATTCATGGCAGAATATAATATACCTACCGCTGCCTATGCAGAATTTTCGTTGGACACACTACATGAGGGATTGGAGTATTTAGACATGAATATCGGGCCTTATGTATTAAAAGCTGACGGATTGGCAGCTGGAAAAGGTGTTCTGATTATAGAGGAAAAAGAAGAAGCTAAAAAAGCTCTAGAGTCTATGCTCTCAGGACAATTTGGCGAGGCATCTAAAAAAGTAGTAATCGAAGAATTTTTAAGCGGAATCGAATTTTCTGTTTTTGTATTAACAGATGGAAACGACTACAAAATACTGCCTGTTGCAAAGGATTATAAAAGAATCGGAGAAGGCGATACCGGATTAAATACTGGTGGCATGGGAGCCATCTCACCTGTCCCCTTTGTCGACAACGAGTTGATGCAAAAGGTTGAAAACAGAATTGTTAAGCCCACGATTAAAGGTATTAAAGAAAGAAAAATGGATTACAAGGGATTTATTTTCCTAGGATTGATCCGAGTAAATAATGAGCCTTTTGTGATTGAATACAACTGCCGCATGGGCGATCCAGAAACGGAGGTCGTTCTCCCACGTCTAGAAAACGATTTAGTCAGTTTATTGTCAAGTCTTTTTGACGAAAGTCTAAATCAACAAACCATTCTAAAAAAGGAAAGAACGGCTAGTACTGTTTTTCTGGTTTCTGGCGGCTATCCAGAGGCTTATGAAAAGGGTAAAATGATGAATGGTTTGGAAAATGTACAAGACTCCCTTCTTTTTCACGCAGGGACAAAAAATGAAAATGGGAAAATCCTAACGAACGGTGGGCGTGTTCTTGCCATCACTTCATTTGGAAACAGCCCTAGTACAGCGGTAAAAAAGTCCATAGAAAATGCCGAAAAAATAGACTTTGAAGGGAAATATTTCCGTCGAGATATTGGTTTCGATCTATAGTGCATACTTTATCTCAAATTTGTGAAATTACTAGAGGTCAACTTATTCAAGGTGATCCAGACTTTCCGATTCAAAAATTTGTTTTTGATACGAGAAGAATATCTAGAGCTGACGGTTTTATGTTTTTAGCCTTAAAAGGTAAAAAGCGAAACGGTCATGATTTTATCTCTTCGGCTTACGCCAAAGGCATTCGGTGTTTTTTGGTCTCCGAAAAAGTGGAGAAGCTTAAAAATGCTCATGTCATCTTGGTAGAGGATGTATTATCGAGTATACAAAAAATAGCCAAAGCACATCGCCGACAATTCAGTTATCCTGTTATTGCGATTACAGGAAGTAATGGAAAAACAATGGTCAAAGAGGGATTGTATCAAATCCTAAAATCGCATTTCAAAATTATTCGGAGTCCAAGAAGTTATAACTCACAACTAGGCGTCGCTTTATCCCTATTAAATATGGATACGAGTTTTAATTTAGCCATAATAGAAGCAGGCATTTCTAAACCGGGAGAAATGAACGCTCTGATGGAAATGATTGTTCCTGACATCTGTCTCTTTACGCATATCGGGCCGGCACATGATGAAGGATTTTCTGGCCGAGACGAAAAAATCAAGGAGAAAATCACCTTGGCAAAGAACAGCTCAAAAATTATTCTTCATGCAAATGAAATACGATTAAAAGAACTATTAGAAGCTGCCTATCCCAGGAAAGAACTGATTTTGGTTGACAAAAATTTATCTAAAAGCTTTACCCATGATTCTGAAGTCTTTCCCATACCTCAGAATCTCGATTTATGTATTGAAACATGTATGCAATTGGGCTTGACCCGAGAAAAAATCCAACAGGCCATTTTATCCTCCGAAGGCGTGAGTATGCGTCTAGAGGTGGAAAAGGGGCAAAGGGATTGTATTTTAATTAACGATTCCTATTCTGCGGACTTACATTCCTTAGAAACAGCTTTACAATTTTTAGAAAGTCAGTGCGGTCATCGCAAGAAAACTCTTGTATTGGGTCCATTTGAAGAATCTGGAGTCAGTCAGAAAGCCATGGCAAAAATGATAGATACACTTTGTCAACAATATGGACA
Organism: Saprospiraceae bacterium; assembly: GCA_020630555.1. GTDB lineage: Bacteria > Bacteroidota > Bacteroidia > Chitinophagales > Saprospiraceae > JAHDCZ01. The sequence continues at coordinate 8,845 of JAHDBE010000002.1, read as the reverse complement.
TGAGGAACTGCTATGGATAGATCCTGTTCCCAGGGATTTAGACAAATTAGAAACTACATTTCGATGTTTTTCGTCTATTCAAGAAGTGTTGACTTATTTTCAAATGAATCCACCACACTCAGAATGTATTTTGATAAAAGGTCCAAGAAAACTAGGTCTTGAAAAACTATTTCACCAATTAACCTCTGCTGCACATAATACGGTACTCGAAATTGACTTAGATGCGATGGGTGATAATTTGGCTTACTTTTCTAATCTATTAGAATCTAAGACAAAGATTATGGCTGTTATTAAAGCGGGGGCCTATGGTTCTGGAGCTATTGAGGTTGGTGAATTTTTGATGGAAAGAGGGGTGGATTATTTGGCTGTCGCCAAAGTCAACGAAGGCGTCGCATTAAGAAAAGCAGGAATTACTGCGCCTATTGTAATCCTTAACCCTGATGATTTTTCGATTCATCAGCTTATGGAATACCATCTCGAACCTGAGGTCTATTCGATAAAACAGCTCCTGAGGCTGGTTGAACATGGATCAGAACTTGACATCCATTTAAACATTGACACAGGTATGAATCGACTTGGATTCAAAACCGAAGAAATGGATGAATTACTCAATGTATTAAAGGATTATACGATTCAAGTGAAGAGTATATTTAGTCATCTGAGTTGCAGTGAGGACAAAGATCAAAATGCTTTTACCTTAAACCAGATTGATCGATTTAATAAATGTTATAAGTACATCACTGATGCCTTAGATTATTTACCGTTAAAACACATCTTAAACAGTTCGGGAATTCTGAATTTCCCTGATGCGCAGTTTGATATGGTTAGAATCGGGTTAGGTTTATATGGGATCGATTCCACTAATAATCATACAGGTTTAAAAAAGGTACATCAGTTAAGATCAAAAATTATTCAAATAAAAACGGTGAAAACTGGAGAATCTGTAGGCTATGGACGAGATGAAATTCTTAATTCGGATAAAACCATTGCGACAATCCCGATTGGGTATGCAGATGGTTTACTTCGAAATTCTGGTTGTGCTAATTACGCTTGTTTAGTTTTGGGACAAGACGCGCCAATTATTGGTCGTGTGAGCATGGACTTAACGACTATTGATGTGAGTCATATTTCGGAAGCCAAAATAGATACGGAAGTCATAATTTTTGGCCAAGAAAAACCTATTGAAATTTTGGCGAAAGCCAATGACACCATCCCATATGAAATACTAAGCCGCATATCCCCACGCGTTAAACGTTTGTTCATTAAGACATAGCGTATATTGAAGAGTATTCTGACTTTATCCCTATGGCTAAATTGTCTATTTTTGTCCACCTAAAATCATCATAACTTATTAATACATGAAGTGTTTAAATGTTTTAATTCTATGCCTTGTTTTTTCGGGTATGATATCTCAAGAGGATCCTGTTCTTTTTAAAGTGGATAATCGAGATGTGCATCTTTCTGAATTTGAATACATCTACACGAAAAACAATCAAGACAAAGCAGATTATTCGCAAGAAAGTCTCGATGAATATTTAGACTTATACGTAAAATTTAAACTTAAAGTAGCAGAAGCTCGGTCTATGGGTTTAGATACGGTGCCGCGTCTTAAAAAAGAACTTCAAGGATATCGTAAAAAACTAGCTGATTCTTATTTGTCCGATAAAGAAGTCAGTGAGAAGTTATTCGATGAAGTTTACGAGCGTATGCAATATGATATTAAAGTGGCTCATATTCTTGTCAAAGCTTCTGACACGGCTGGAGAAGATTATGTGAAAAGTGCTGAAAAGAAAATTCGGGCCATAAAAGAACAAATAAGAAAAGGCTCCTCTTTTGAGTCCGTGGCTAAATCTTTATCCGACGATACGGGTTCGGCCGCAAATGGTGGTGTCCTTGGTTATTTCACTGCTATGCTTCCTCCAGGTTTTTATGAATTTGAAAATGCTCTTTATTCTACGCCGGTCGGAGAAGTGTCTCAAGTAGTTCGGACTAATTTAGGATTTCACATTTTGAAAATTTTAGATAAGCGTCCTGCCAGAGGAGAAATGGAGGTAGCTCATTTATTATTGAGAAAGAAAATAAAGGGCGAGACGATTAATAATGCCGAGGCTATGGCCGATAGTATTTATCGAGAATTGAAAAATGGTGGGGATTGGGATGCTTTAGTAGGTAAACATTCGATGGATAAAAACACTGTACGAAAGGGAGGAAATCTAGGTTTTTTTGGGATCAATCAATACGATCGCTCGTTTGAAGATGCCGCTTTTGCACTTTTAGACGATGGGGAAATCACTAAGCCAGTAGAAACGAAAATTGGTTATCACATCATCAAACGGATTCAAAAAAGAGATCTTTCTGATCGAGAAGCTGTTAAGCGTCGATTAAAAGCTAAAATCGAAAAAGCTCCTCGAGCAGAAATTGGTAAATCCACTTTGATTAATAAAATTCAAACTGAGGCTGGATTTAAAGAGTTTCAAGATGTCTTAAATAAATTCTCAGGCAGTTTAGATTCTACTTTCTTATCCTACAAATGGAAGATTCCAAATATGGACGAAAAGACAATTTTAGAATTCGGAAGCATGAAGAGTTCTAATGTGGACTTCGCCGAATATTGTCTAAAAAATAGCCGCACGAGACTAAGATTTAATAAGAATACCACGCCTGCAGAAGCGGCATTGACCATGTATGATGATTATAAAGAAGAGAGAACTCTAGCCTACGAAGAAGCTAACTTGGAAAATAAATATCCAGAATTTAAAGCCTTGATGCGGGAGTATTCGGAGGGGATTTTACTTTTCGAAGTAACCAAAATGGAAGTGTGGGATAAGGCCTCATTAGATACAACGGGTTTAAAAGATTTTTACAAGCAGCATAAAATATCTTATCAATGGAAACCAAGAGCTAGACTTGAAAGATATACGATCGAAACCAATGACAAAAAGCTCGCTGAAAAAGTCCGTAAAGAAGCTAAGAAAAAATCTGCCCAAGAGGTTTTGGCCCAATTTAATAAGGAGGCCAAAATCGTCAGCTATCAAGCTGATTTATTTGAAATGGGTAGTAGACAGCTCAGCGAGCTAAAATGGAAGAAGGGAGCTCAATCTGATGTGGTATTTGATCAAAAATCAAAAAGCTACAAATTTTCATCGATCAGAAATATATTGGAAGTCAGTCAGAAGTCTCTAGATGAAGCTAAGGGATATGTCATAGCCGATTACCAGGATGAACTTGAAAAACGATGGATAGCACAATTAAAAAATAAATATCCTGTAGAAATTAACGAGGATGTCTATCGGAAACTTATTAAATAGATTTCAAGTTTACTTTTTCGTTTTGTTAGTCACTTTCTTAAGCTGTGGCGAAAAACAAAACAAACCAGTAGATAAAAATGATGTCAAACTCGTTAGTTATGGTGAGGTAGATCTTTATCAATCCGAAGTCCATAAAAGTACCGATCATATGGACGGCGATAGTCTAAGTCTGCAATCTAGCTATATCCAACAATGGCTTGAAGACCAGGTTTTTTTGGCGGAAGCCGAAAAAAGATTATCAAAAGAAAATCACTACGAGATTAACGATCTGGTCAGGGATTATAAAAACTCACTGATAGGATTGCGTTACGAACAGGCGCTTCTTAAAGATTTTATGGATGAGCAGATTTCTGAAGAAGAGCATATTAATTACTATAACGACCATTCTGAGGATTATCGACTTAATGAAAGTTTGATAAAAATCAGAATTATTAAAGTAAAGGCCGACTCTCCCGGTCTGGAAAAGTTTTGGGATGATTGGAAAAAGAATGATCCTTCATTAATTAAAAAATATGTAAAAGATAAAGCGAGTCTTGATTTTGACCAATCTAAATATTGGAAGCGATTAAGTGACGTCAAAGTCATTTTACCTAATTCTATACAGAAAAAAATGTCGTTCAAAAAGAATTCAACCCATCAAGAAAACGTGGATGGTTACGAATATTTTGTGCGTATTTTTGACCGCTTGGACGAAGGAGAAATCGCACCTTACAGTTACGTTTCAAATCAGATTAAGAAAGTTCTCTTACACAAGAAAGAAATACGTTTTATAAAACGTTATAAAGATGAATTACTCAAGAAAGCCATTGACGGAAAATCTGTCAAATACTATAATTAAAAATATGACACAGAATAAGTCCATATTATTGATCATTTGTATGATTTTATCTCTAAGCACGCAAAGTGATGCTCAAAGATTAGTTGTAGATAAGATTATTGGAAATGTAGGAGGTGAAATTGTTCTTTTATCTGACGTCGAAGAACAATATGCTTACTTCAAAGCTAATGATCCTTCAATCGATGAAAATGCTAAATGCGACATTCTCGAAAGCATTATCGCCCAGAAACTCATCGTAAATCAAGCTAAAGTAGATTCGATCGATGTGACAACTGCTGAAGTAGAACAACAATTAGAGGCACGTCTCGGAACCATCCTTGCTCAAATGAATGGTGATGAAGAATTGTTTAGAGAAACATATGGCGCTACCGTAGATGAGATGAAAGAGCGTTACCGCGCAGACCAGCGGGAGCAGATCTTAGCAGAAAAAATGCAACGCGACTTGATTTTTCAAGTAGACATTACACCGTCTGAGGTTAAAGAATTTTACGAAAGTATTCCAAAGGACAGTCTGCCATATTTGAGTGCAGAAGTCGAAGTCAGTGAAATTGTAATGAAGCCTCGTATTAATGGAGAAGAACTTCAAAAAGCCTATCAACAACTAATCGATATTAAAAAGCGTATTGATGATGGCGAAGATTTTGCGGAGTTAGCCAAAAAATATTCCATGGACGGATCAGCCGTAAAAGGGGGTGATCTAGGTTTTAGCAATCGGGGGACAATGGTTCAGGAATATGAAGCGGTAGCCTACAATTTAGAAAAAGGTGAAATCTCGGATGTTGTAGAAACTGAATTTGGACTTCATTTAATACAACTATTACAAAGACGAGGTAATCGGATTCATACCCGACACATCTTGATTAGACCTGATATTACTGAAAATGATAAAGAAATAATCCGAATGGAATTAGATTCGATTCGGCAACTTATAGAGTTGGACTCGATCAGCTTTGAGTACGCACATTCTAAACACTCTGAAGAATCTGCTCAAAGTTATCATTACGGTGGACGCATTAGAAATCCACAAACTGGTACTACTTTTTTTGAAACGGGTGCCTTACCGTCAGATATTTATTTTGCCATCGAAGAGTTAGAAGTGGGTCAATTGTCCGAACCCATTATGTACCGAGACCTTAGAGGCGATGAATTCTATAGAATTATTCGACTAGACTCGAGCACTAGGCCACATCAAGTTAATCTCGAACAAGACTATAGTAAGATTCAACAATTTGCTAAGGAGGGGAAAAAGAACGAGTATTTAGCAAAATGGATAGAGGAAAAATATGAGACAACCCTTATAAAAGTAAACGAAGCTTACAAGGGTTGCCCCAATTTAGAACGGTGGTTATAATGACTGCTTAATTAGTTTTTTCGTGATCCCGTTATACTCTAAAAAGTATACGCCTGGGGTCAAATGACTCGTTTCTACTTTCGTGGTACTTTGATTTAATTTACCCGTAAGTAAAACTCTACCAAATGCATCTGTGATTCGATAATTCTCATTAATCTTATTTTGATCTATTTCCACATAGACGTCTTGGTCTACAGGATTAGGGTAAACTTTTAATTTGGCTTCCGCCAAAGAAACATCACCTCCCCCACTCGTTAAATCATTATTCATACTGAAAGTGGCTTCCTTTATGACAAAGTCCCCCGTGCCATTAGGTTGTCTTGCATAAGCTAAATCAGTCGTTTGCAATCCATAAAATAACTGGTCAATTATCTGACCTTGATTATTTACTAAGTACACGGTTTCGCCATCTTTCGATAATTTAAAATTAGCATGAAGTCCTTCTTGATCTCCATCCTCATCAGCCCATATAATTAAATAATCATTAGGAGCTAAGTTTGTACCAGCAGGAATTTCATATTTTAACAAATTCTCTGGATTGTCGGAAAGGTAGTACCCGCCTAAGTTAATTGTATTTAATCCGTTATTATAGAGTTCGATCCAATCGTCATATTCTCCATCTTGATCCGCTGCAGTGACATCATTAGAGGCCATCAGTTCGTTTATTACCACACTCCCTTGAGAAATTTCTCCTGGACTTACTTGATAAATAAATACATCATGCTCTGCCCCGACGGGTTCGTAGGTTCTAGTATCGAAACCATCATCTTTTACAGATTCGATGTAGTATCGAACAAATGCTCCTTTGGCTTGTGAAGGAATTACACCACCATAGATTCCGTCATTTGCCTCCCCATCGTTATGGAGACCATCATCAAACATCGAAGTTTTTTCAAATCTTCCCATAAATCCTGTCCCATAGAATAAATTCACTTCTTTGACATCTCCATCTGTGACTTGAGCTCTTACAATCACCTCATCTCCCTCATAGGCTTGACCAAAAAGATTGCCATCCACTTCATATTCAACATCAGTAATTGACAAACCTACCCTATCGATTTCATTATTCGCCTCTAAAATGGCCTTTCTATCACCAAAGAAATCTTTGAGTTCTTCGACGCCTTCTAAATATTCGTTATAGCTAAAAAGTTGGTCCCCTACTGGATCATTAGCCTCTAAATCATCAATGAGTCCTGCATACATATCAATCTGTTCATGAATATCATCAATATTCATATAGTCATTAATTATAGTACGACAATGAGCTAAATATCTTTGGCGAAAAGCCGGAACCTGCCAAATACGATGGACTAGTGGAAAGCACTCATCGTCCTCTCGATGAAACGGGGACCAATTTAGTAGGGCATATTCCATTGTACTATTACCATCATATTCTAAAGGGACTAGTCTTTCTGTGGCATCATCAAAAAGGACATAATAGTCCATTCGTCCCTTATATAAATACCCATCTTCATCTGTCAATAAGGCCTCGTGAGCAATGTACCAAAGTGTCTTGTCCACATCAATATAGTAGTCCAATGAATCCTCAAACTCAGAAATAGGAAGGTTGTTTAATTTATCAATAGCTAACAAAAGATCTCCCCATGGGTTATCTCTGTCCGAACCTTTTAGATCATAATTTTCTTGATACTCGGTCGTATCTGTACCTAGCCAGTTTAATGATGAAGGGCCTCCTCCCCAACCATTTGGGTTTCCAGGTCCACCCATTCCACCAGAACATTCTCCTTGGCCACCGCCACCTCCGCCGCCGCCACCGCCGCCGCCGGTCCAATTCGGATCGATGCAACGAAATCGGCTGCCGTTATCATTTAAAAACCATTCATCTAAAAAGTCTTTATTTAATTGCTGCACATTCGTATAAGCTCCCCAGGTGCTTCCATTAATGGTAAGGTGCACTAAATTCGTTTTTAAACTTGAATTATAATGCCTACCAATCCAGTTAAAAACGATCTCTCTAAGGTTAGATGGATCTTGAAAACCACCATTTAAGTTTAAGGTTTGATATCCTTCTATGTCTAATGACTCATCTGTAAAATCCAAAGACACATTAAAGGATTTCTTTTGCGTGTTATTAGCAAAATCAGATGTAGCTCCTTTAAATCGTACTCCTACACCTTCATAAGTTTCTCCGTTGTATATAAGTCTAGCAGGAATATCATCATCCAATAAATTCCAAAAATTAGACTGATCAAATTCGAGTTGGATCAACTCCAAATTACGATCATCATAAAATCCAATAGTTTGATTACCTCCAAGCGTAAGTCTTCTTCCGTCCTCTGACAATCTCATTTCAGAAGGAATATCTTGACTAGTCACTTGTAAACAAAAGAATAAAGCTAAAAGGGAGAAGTAAATATTTTTCATAAGGTGATAGTTTGTGCAGTGCGACATGAATTTAATGAAAGTTCAACTAACCACTAATGTGGGTTTAGCTATTAAGTCGATTTATAATAAAGATTCACTCACTGTATAAATCGTATCTTAGCGAAGTCACATGACTTAAGAATTAACCCTAAATGCCATAGCCTCAATTGGAACAATCGATACCGTTTAAGTCTTTTAGACTGTTATGTATTTTTCTTTTCCTTTCGTGTATACATGGAGACTTGTTTTCTCAAACAAGCTTAATGGATGACGCTCCCAAGATTTTTATGTCATGCGACACTTGGTGTCATCGGACATACGTCAAACAGGAACTCACTTTTGTTCATCACATGCGTGATCGCCAAACTTGCGATGTCTTTATTCAGGTCACTAGCCTCGACACAAACAACGGAGGTGACAGGTATACTTTAGAGTTTTATGGGCAGAAGAGATTTGAAGGCATACAAGACACCATAGAATACTTGGTCGAACCAAATTCAAGCGAAGATGTGCAAAGAAAACTCTATCTCCAACATCTAAAAGAAGGTCTCTTACCCTACCTCGTAAAAACAGAATTGAGCGAAGTCCTAAGTTATGATTTAGATGTTCAAAATGATACTAAGGAGGAAGAGGTTAATGATCCTTGGAAACTATGGACATTCAATCTTCGTGGAAATTTTAATTTAAGTGGACAAGAAGCCTATAGAAATACAAATGTAAATGGTTTTTTAGGCGTGAATAAGGTAACAAACGATTGGAAGATTAATCTTGGAATGTTTTACGATTACGACCATAATTACTTCGTACTGGATTCCAATGAGACTTTAACAAATGTCATTACAAATTCTAGTCTTTTTATGACTTACGTCAAAAGCATCACCGATCATTTCTCGGCTGGCTTCCATATGGATGCCGAGGAGAATACATTTTCCAATTTTGATTATAGTTTAAGTCTTCAACCTG
>JAHDBE010000107.1 GCA_020630555.1 Saprospiraceae bacterium | reverse complement strand
ACACAGCGTTAGTTAATAATATCGTATGTTTACTATACGAGAAAGGGCGTAGACTCAATGTGCCGCGTTTTCTCCGTCTTATAACTTTATTTTAGCACTTTAAAACAAAAGGAAATGAAGAAATCAAAAGCTGCAAACAAGTTAATTAAAAAGGAGTACCCTTATTTATGGATAGTAATTATTATCTTTCAAATAATCGGAGTAATATCCATCCTGCCAGCAGGGTTGATATTTTTGACATCAATTTCTGCAATAAATAGCGACGGCGCGACGGCGTTTATGGGCATTGCGTATGCATTAATGACTTTGATTGCGCCTGTTGTACTCTTTGCTACATCTGAATTAATAAAAATCTTTATTAAGATAGAGCTTAATACGAGGAAAAACAATGATGAAGGTTATGAGACTATTTAAACTAATTATTTCCATTCTAATACTCGGAAGTTGCATTTCGGAAGATGATAAGTTTGATTGGGAGTGTACGGCTGAGTATAGGTTTGCTAGTGGTAGCGAGTTGTTTTTTGATAAAGAAATATTAGACAAGTTCGAAGACTCAGAAACATGGTGCGACCCTTACAACGAAGCTCTGGCAGCAGAAGTAGGTCAAGGAAAGATTGAAGATTTACTATGTAAATGCGAAAAAATACCTGAGTAACACTACCGTTTTTAGGGTATAAACAAATATATTTTAATTTTATGTGACATATACCAAATTTTAGGTATATTTGTCGCATGGAGGAGAAGATTGCTCTGGTCTTGCAGGTCCAAGGTGGTGCCGAAGCTGTTCGAGAAATTAATCGTCTTGACGATGGTGTCAAAGATTTGGGCGATCAAATCAAATCATTACGTGCCGATTCTAGGCAAACACAAAAGGAATTAGATAATACTACTAAAAAGTTATCCGAGCTAGCAAAAGAAGGTAAGCGAGGAAGTCAAGAGTATCAAGAATTAACAAAACGGTCTGAGGAATTAAATAAAGTACTGTCGTCTAACTCAAAGCGAGTTGATGATCTAAGGGTTTCGCAAAGGTCACTTCGAGAAGAGCGAAAAGCGGCCAATGGTGAGCTGAACAAGCAAATAAGAGATTTAAGAAAATTTGGCAAAGCACTCCCTAATGATTCTTTAGAAGTGATGGCTAGAAATACAGCTCGGCTCAAGAACGAGCTAAAGACTTTTCCAAAAGAAATCGTACAACTAAACAGGGCTTTTGAGAATAACAGCAAAGCTCTTAGAGGCGTAGATTCTGACACTATCAAACTATTGGGCCAATATCGCAAGTTAAAAAAGGAATATACAGATAATAGAAGGGAGTTAGATAAATTTGATTCAGACATTGGCGGATTTTCAAGTAGAATAAATAGCTTGACTGATGCGTTCAAGAATTTAAACTTAGGAGGATTCATTGGCAAGCAAGGCGGTAGTTCTAGCATCGCTCAATCACTTGACCGAACAATCGGTGGATTAGATTTAGATAATTTGATTGGCAAAGGCGGAAGGGCTGGAGCTATTGGTGCGGCAATTACTGGAGCGGTTGCACTTGGTGTCGAAATTAGGAATAACACATTGCTTTATGAAGAGTTATTTGGAAAAATAACAAGGAAAACGGATTTACGAGGCACCGAACTTCAAGAATTTGCTGCTTTATTAAGAGCGACAGACAAAACTCTTGAAGATGTAGAATTTGATGATTTGCTTTCTAGTTTAAATTCCGTTAATAAAGCTTTTGGCGGTGATTTGCAAGAGAATGCGGAAACTGTCAATAAAGGGCTTTTTGCATTGGGTTCTAGTAGAGAAAGGGATCAGTATCTGGATGACATACGGGAGTATTCTGTGCTGATGGATAAAGCCGGACTAAGTACAGAGGAGTTCGTAAATTTGTCAGTAATTCAAAATAGAGATGGCTTTTTCAATGATAAATTGATTGATGCCACAAAGGAAGCTCTTTTGAGCCTAGAAGAATTTACAGCTACACAGAAACGGGCTATATCTGATGTGCTGGGCCAAGACTTTGCTGATGACTTAGAACGCCGAATACGCGACGGTGTGATAACTTCAAAGCAAGCTATACTAGAAATCGGTGCAGCATTAGAGCAAAATGAAACAGATATTCAAGGTGTTGCTAGAATTACAGCGGATGTAACAAAGGGAGCAGGAGAAGATATTGGAGGCTTTCAAAAGCTATATCAATCCCTTTTAGAAGCAACGACAACAGATATCGAGGATTTAACTGAGAAAACAGATGCTTACACCCAAAGACAACTGGCATTACAAGAGGCCAATATAGAGCTAGAAAAACAGAACGCAATTCTAGCAAGTCAGTTTGAAGGGTTGGGCATTGGATTTGACACTTTAACGGTTAAGGCCGAGACTTTTGCTAAATCAATTTTAAATGAAACAACATTTGCATTAAGAGGTCTCTCAAAAGTTTTTCAAGAGGAAGGACTTTTGCAAGGGTTGTTGAACTTTAATCAAGTAGGCTTTGCAAGAGCCGCGCAATCAGTAAGGAATCAAGAATCTGGTGTTCAAGCAACGAATGGTCGTAGTCTTGGAAGATCTGCCAGACCTTCATCACAAATTGACTTAGATGAAAATGGAAATATTCAGACAACAGGCAATGAGCCAGCAACTACACCAACAACGAACACAACAAGCCCATCGGATAAAGCAGCCCAAGAAAACAAACGATTAGAAGAAGAAGCAGAAAAGGCCCGTAAACTTGCTGAGAAGGTTGCAAAGTTGAATGAAGATTTTGCGAAAGAGAAAGCAAAGCTAGAAGGTGAAATAGGCGACTTGACAGCAAAGAATAACGAGCAGACATTAGCTGATATTTCCGAGTTTAATAGACAACTAAATGAATTGAATGCGGAGCGTGAGGCGGAAAAAGCAAGCATCGATTCTGAGTTACTAAGTCCAGAGTTAAGAGATCAACTATTGGAGAATGATCCAGAGGCTTTAAATGAAATTTTGGAATCTATAAGCGATCAAACGGATTTAGTAGATGAAAAGTACGACCAGTTCATTCAACAGCTTATAGCAAAGCGAAAAGAGCTATTGGATGCTCAGAGTAAAGAGAACTTTCAGAAAGCTTTACAGGAATCCGAGGCTGTGGATGCATCTCAATCAAGAGAAGTGCTTGAAACGTTCAATGATGCTTTATCTGATTTATCCGATGAAGAAAACCAAGCGGAGGCAAACAGGCAAAGAATACAGCTTGAAAAAGACTTGCAAAGAGAATTACTAGAAATTCAATTAGCAGGATTACAACAACGCCGTGAAATCATCCTAGCATCTACTGAATTAACAGGAGCAGAGCGAGAACAATTATTACTTCAATTAGCAGAACGAGAAAAAGCTATTGCATCTCAGCTTAATCTTGAAGTTACAGAAATACAAAAGAAAGCAGCTAATGAACAAGCGGCATTACAAAAGAAAGTTGCAGACTCTACGGAAAAGGCTGTAAAGGGGATCGGAGAAGCTTTAGGAAATTTCATTGTTGATAGTACGAAAGATTCAGAGGAAGCATTTAAGGCGTTTGCAAAAAGCACTGCCACAATTATACTTGACTTAATAGGGCAGCAACTCACTTTATTGGTAACTAGGATATTTAGCACAACAGCCTCAGTGAGCACTGGTGGTGCTGCTGGTTTAGTGCAGCTAGCTTTAGTTCAGGGGCTTATCCAAGGTGGAATCTCTGCATTAAAAAGTCAAATTGGTTCTTTTGAAGGCGGAGGAAGGATCAAGCCCGAAAGATTAACCGATTTGGGTATATTCAAAAATGGTGGTTCGGTTGCATTTCCTGCGAAGGGTGGGGGGATCATACAAGGCCCTTCGCATGATGGTGGTGGAGTTAAGTTCTTCATGCGGCAAAATGGCAAAAATTTCATAGGCGAAGCTGAAGGCGGAGAAATGATCCTGAATAAGCAACAGCAACAAAAAGGAGCTCAATTGTTTGGACCTGATTATTTATCAAGAATCGGCGTACCTGATAGCCATAATATATTTTCTAATGTGGATAGAATGCCAATTCCTCAATTAGGGTGGAAGTTCTATCAAGAAATGCAAGGGAATATAGCTCAACCTTATAATTCCGAAAAGAAGATTGACGAAAAACTAGAAAAACATAAGGATGAAGTAAAGGATGCAATGAGTGAAGAATTGGGCGCTATAAAAAAAGAGTTTGCAAAAGCATTGGTTGAGATTGGCAAAAAGAATGAGTCTCTAATTATGAAGATTTTAAACAAAGATAAAGGAGAAAGATAATGGCCATTCAAATCATACAGCAACCAGACGGCGTTGATCTCGGTTATCACCAAATCAATTCTTGTCCAATGTTCATAGTTTCATTGGATGATGTTGGTGATGGCGAAACTTATTCAAGAAGATTGCAGTATCAGTTATTTTGTGCTGATGGGACTCCTGCAACCAAAAAGAAGGGCTTTGCTCCATTAAGAGCAAATCAAGAATTTAGAATAGATTTTATTCGCGAACATAGAAACTTTATTTGCTCAGTATTGCCAGATATTGAATGTATGTATGATTCAACCTTTGGGGATATCAATAAAATGAAAAAGCGATTCTTCGTTCGATTTACCGAAATAGAATATGACTTAGTAAATTGTACTGATCCAGTTGAAGTTGACACAAAAGATAGCGAACCATACAGTGTTATTAATTCCGCTCGTCAATGGTGGGAGTCTGGAAGTTATAAAGTAGGCCAGCCATTTTTAGCAGGGGAAAGGAGCGTAAAAATATTACTACATAATAAACCGTCATGCATAAGTATTTGTAAGGATGGTAAGGACTTTTTATACATCTGTAGTCCAAGTCAAGTAAACATTACGCAAACCGTTCAATTCACCGATGGCACCACGGAAGATTTTACAAGCCAAGTACAAGAGGGGTATGTTTGTGTAGGTCCAGGTAGTATTTATGAATTTGGCGCACCTTCTAATGTTGAAGGAATACAAGTTACCATTACATCGGGATTGGCTTTTTCAAGAGTCATAGATTACAATATCAAAAAGTGCTGTGATACAAATAATGTTGTTTACTTTCAAGAAAGTTCTGGAGGCTTTAGCGGCATGTTCTTCTGCGAATTACAGAATGTAACAACTAATCCAGAAAGTGAAGAGCATTGTGATTATAACGATAGAAGAAAGGCTTTAGATGGAAGTATAGACCTAAAGCAATACAGGGCTATTAATAGCGGGAATTTTATACAACAGAGAAGCACAACGGAGCAAGTTTCGCTGCTGCTAAAAACACCTGATAACAGCGATGAATGGAGAAGGTATCTAAGCGAATTTAAGGCCTCTCAGAATTATTTTATAGTTCAGACTAATGATTTAGAAGAAAAGATGCTAGTAAAGTTCATTGTGGACGAAAGTCAGATTTTAACACTATCAAATGAAGGGGATTTATTGCTAAGTGTGACAGGAAGGATTGAGCAATCATTTTATCAACCAATATCTGACTTTTGAGTAATTGCACAGAAATAAGATTAAGGGAAATTCCCGAAAACTTCCCTGAGAAGTACATAGAGCCCGATGGTCATGTTTATCTTGCTTTGGATTTAGGCTTTAAATACACTGAGACTAAAAGGCTAGAAAGGCTTCTTTTAACAGGAAATATCCAATTTGACACAAGTAGCGGAGCAATATTCAAAACAACTCCAAAAATTGATGCTGTTGTAGATTGTTTTTTAGACCCTAATACAATCGGTCAGACATATCAAGATATACCAATAGATTTTGTACAGGGCGGTCACGTCGTTTCGGACTATTGTTTAAGAATATTGACATATAACTCTAAGACGGTACGTGCTTTAGTTTTATTGGATAAGTTTCATTGGGCTAACTTAATGCAGGAATTGACTTTGTGTGACTTGTTTGAAGGCGAAACATACGTCCATAATTGCCCAACAGTTACTGATCTAGGGAATAGCTACATTTATGACGAAAGCTCGCCACATTGGTATCCTACGGTTGATTATGGTGCGTTTCAATGGAACAATCCAGTTGACTATGAACCCAATTTAGCGAACCCTAATAGGTTTTTAAGGCGACAAACATTATGCAATTCATATAGGCGTCCTTTTATATTCACTTCGGATATATTAAGAAGATTATTTTGCAAAATAAATTATCAGTTTAAATCGGAATTTTCTGAAAAAGAATTTGTAAAAAGGTTAATTGAGTATCATGTACGTCCAGACTTTGGCAAAGACAAAAAAGAAGAGTTAGACGTAAAAATCATACCAAGGTTAAGATATTCAAGTTTTGGAAATGAAGAGAAGGTTATAGTGGATGATGCGGAAGAGGATTTATTTGGAAATTACAATTCTGGTTATTACTGCGGGAATGGTAAAGTAAAGATTAACATACAATTAAGGCTAGTATTTGATCCTGAGATATTTGACGTCGAGGAACATAATGTAAAACTTGGGTTGTATACTATTGCAAAAGGGCCTAACGGCGAGCCAATGCCAGGTGCTCCAAGTTTTGAATTGCATTCGCAAGTATTTGATAGTTCAAGTACAAATAAAGAAGGAATTGACGAAAATCCAATTGGCTTTTTCGAGATTGAAGATTTAGAGGTCGATAACTCAGAATGCAACCTAATTTACCTAAAATTCAAGGAAAGTAGAGATGCTGGATTTTTGGGCTTTGAGATTGATGGAACAGAATCATTTATAGAATATACTGGAGTAAGAAAGTTTTTCGATACAGGTCGAGAATATAGTTATGAGGAAGTATTTGATTGCAAAAATATGCTCGATTGGTTTAAAGGTTTTGTACATCTCGGTGAATTAAAGCTTGATACTGATGTTTCAAATCGCTGCTTGCTAGCCGAGCCTCCATATAGCTTAACAATTGAAGATGAAACGTGCAATGGGTTCTTTTTAGATGAAAGAGTCGACTTGTCTTATATAGTGGTTCCAAAGACAATTTCAATTGAAGCTCCAGACAGGGATAACGAAAGATATGTAAGAAAGCAATTTAAAAATAGTACCGATCAGTTTATAAAAGATAAGGAGCTAGAAGAAGAGCCATTTACTTTTTTTATTGATCGTGGAGAGCAATATGACAATGAAGACACAAAAGAGGTTTCTAACAATTGCTTTGAACCCACATGTAATAGAGTGGTGACACTTGCACCTGATAGACAAAAGATTACTTTGCCAGTAATGAAAAGTAGTAACGATATACGCTGTCAAAGCTGGTCTATTGCGCCAAGAATACTTTGCACATATGGCTCCGTTATTCAAAACATTCCACCAGTAGATCCAAACAAAACATATTTAAAGATTTGCGACGATTACACTACACTACTACCAACGGCTTACCAATTTGAAGAGGATCAACTTATTGGCGCGGTTTCTAACGATCCTTTAGCTGCATTGGTCATACCTAACTGTAATGTTACGTTCGAAGAGATTTTTGACAATGATGGGAATCAATTATTTAGTCTATCCATATTCGCAAAGCAATGGTTATTAGAAGAGTTGCTAGAAGCGCAGCTAACTATGGATGTTAAATTGAACTCATTTTTATTTGACTGTATTGATTTTAGACAACTTGCTGAGATAACATATCACGGAAAGCCCTTCGTTGCTAGAATAAAAGAAATTACAGATTTTAATAGGTGTGATGATTCGTTAACAAAGATGTCATTCAGGCCATTGTATCAAAATATTAGTGGCTTATGTAACTACATAGTCGGTAACCCAGACGGCGGTGACTGCCAAAATTTCCCCGCAATAACATGTATTAAGGATGGAGACTGTCACATATTCATGATAGGCGGTTCGATTCAATCTGTAATATCAAACGTCACCTTTTACAAGAAAGGTGATCCAAATGAACAGATCCCGAACACCACACCAGTAAGCGCGGAGTTATGCGGCGAAACGGAGCAATATCAAGTATGTGCAATTGTAAGTTTTGAAGGTGATTGTCCAGATGTAACAACGGCTATTAAAACAGTATTTCCTTGTTCGAATAGTCAACCAGAAATAATTTGTCAAGGATTCTATAAAAGTGAGAACGGATATTGTGTAAATGCTGTGATAGGTGGTCAGATATTTGACAACTACACGATCATTGAGTTCTTAGCAGATGGAGAGGACTATACAGCAGGATCGGACCTATGCGGATTATCCATTGGACAAACAGTAAACTTTACAGCAATCATTGATTTTGATGATGCTTGTGATCCAATAGAACTAGAACTAGATTGTTTGATACCAACGCCTCCAGGATCGTGCGACGACAACCAAGCGTCAATCGGATTTGAAGAAGATGCAAATGGATGCTGTAAACCGATGATCGTAGAAGATTGCTTGGTAGAACAGCCTGAAAATTGTTTATTCTGGTACGCTTGTTTACCTGAAGGGCAACAACCAACAAAAGAAGATGAGATTTTATACACAGGTCCAGAATTTTTATGCTGCCCTGATGGACATGTACTTTGGGTGAAGGCAATGCTTTTCTTCTGTGGCACTTGTGATCCTTTATGTATTGAATGGACCCAAGCAGTAAAAGACGGTTGTTGCAATTTCCAAAATATAGAATGTTCGAATTGTATTGCAGAGGTTACGGACCCATGCGAAGGGTATAGCTACGTTTGGTATTCGTTGCCAGATCAAACGGACCCAAGTAATGAACCACCATTTACGGCGGATTTCGTAAGAACAAATTATGCAGTATTGCAACTCGGAACATCTGCAAACCTATTGGATGATGTAGACATGTGGTATGCAGTAATAGGAAGAAAGGATGGTTGCCCAGATTCAATAAATTATTATTTCCATGATGCTCCGAATGCTGGAGAAGATACAATACTGACCTTATGAGAATAGTATTATCGATCATATTATGTCTATTTCTAGTTACTTGTGTGAGTGATACGCCAACGGTTGAGAAGATGACGACCAATTGCTATTTCTTGCTTGATAACATGAATGGAAATCCTGACACTGGAGGCACTTGGACGTGGACAACTTTTCCGAGTGGATTTACACCGCCTGCATTGGTTGGTGATAATCCTGAAGTATGTATGGGGGATATTCCATGTGGAGATTATGTGCTTACTTACACCGTTGAATCAACAACATGTGAAGATTGCGAAGATTCATCAACATTATCATTTAATAATACGCTATGTTGTGACGGCTTTAGCGTGAATATAACTTGTGAAACAAATTAAATTATGAGATATCTAATCATTTTATTTTTAACGATTATCGCATCTGCATCAATCAATGCACAATGTACATATT
>JAHDBE010000106.1 GCA_020630555.1 Saprospiraceae bacterium | reverse complement strand
AACTGGAAAATCATCGTCGGGTGGTATAGTAATCGTATGGGAACGAACTACACTTGCAAAGCAAGGATATTGAAGTGTATATGTCCTTGTAATTACTCCTGAGAAACAATCATTAATTATAGCAGGATTTTGAACCACAGAAACTGTAGCTTCGTCGATATCACACGTTGCTCCTGCTAAAGCCGATACACCAATACTACCACCTATCCCATTATAAATCGTACCATCTGTGGAACCTGAAAAATCTGGAAGTGGTGGAACTTCGTCGGGGCAATCCAATATCTGGTTGGGTGGCGCAACAGGGTTAAATTGACAACAAGGTTGAACTTCAACAAAAATTGAATTCGCAGTAACTGCTCCGTTGCCATCACGGCATATTACAACTAATATTTGATTACTATTTGCTGCTGCATTTACAGATGTTCCCCCTCCTGAACAACTATCATCTGATGTATCACTAGGAGTATCATTGTTGTCGTAGGCGTAAAAATAATCAGCAGACCCATTATCCGAGGCGCTTACATTTGCACACATAGCCGCTCCGGCAGGAGCACCTGTTAAATTTATAGCCAATGTTCCGCATTGTTGAGAAGTCCCGCCAGTACAAATTACGCACGCTGTAGTAGCAGCGTTTTGAATCATAAATCCTGTTAATTCTACTGAAGCTGAACAGGTGGTTGCGTCTACAGCAATACTAACTGATTCATCGATCGATGGGCATTGAGAAAAAAGGTGCAAATGCGCACAAACTAATACCACTAAAAATGAAAGCCTTTTCATTTAATTCACAAGTTGGTCATTAAAAATAACAGTACCCCATTATGGGTTACTGTACATTAAATATGATATGGATTTCGGGTACGAGAGAGGTTTTTGCTCCCAAGTGGTATTTTGGATTCCTAAATGTAATAAAGACACTAAGTAAAAAAAGAAAAACTAAAGGATTAATTATAAACAAAAAATGTATATGTGAAAATTATATATATTATTGGCCATACACCCTCAAATTTTTACCTTTTGCCACATTCACATTATAACGTTAGGTTATGTGCTAAAAATTATTAAATCAATATAGTATAAACAATTTGCTTACATTATGACAGATATTTGCCTACAATGGGCATTCTTCGACCCATGCCAAATGCCTTAGGGCTGATTCTAAGAACTGGTGCGGTTTGATATCTTTTAAACTCATTAATGTTCACCAAGCGGAGAATACGTCTTACTAGTTTTTCCTCGTAACCTAATTGAATAATCTCTTTTGGACCTTTTCGCTCCTCAATGTAATGATGCAATATCTGATCCAGTATTTCATAATCAGGTAAACTATCTGAATCTTTCTGATTCGGTCGTAACTCTGCGGAAGGTGGTTTATTTATGGTGTTTTCTGGAATCACAATCCCGTCTTTATTCATGTATTTGGCTAAGGCATAAACTTCCATTTTATACACATCGCCTATTACTGAAATACCACCACACAAATCGCCGTAAAGCGTTCCATAACCTACAGCCATTTCACTTTTGTTGGATGTGTTTAAAACGATATTTCCAAATTTATTAGAAAGTGCCATATTAAGCATTCCTCTAATTCTAGCTTGTATATTCTCTTCGGTGACATTAAAAGGTAGATCCCTAAAAATAGGTTGCAACTCTTTCAAATAAGATTCATAAATGTCCTTGATGGCAATTATATCATATTGGATGCCTAAATTTTCTGCCAATTCTTTTGCGTCATTGACGGAATGATCGGAAGAAAACTGACTCGGCATTAACAACACACGGACACCTTCTTTTCCCAAAGCTCGGGTTGCTAACACGGCAGTTACCGCGGAATCAATACCACCTGACAATCCCAGAATAGCCTTTTTAAAACCTAATTTTCCAAAATAGTCTTTTATGCCAAGGACTAATCCATCGTGAATCTTCTGGATCTTAGACATGGACTGTTCAGATCTTTGCTTGCCTTCGATAACATCGGACAATTCATAATGTCTTTGATCTGTCTTGAAATAGGGTAATTCATCGAAGATTAATCCATCTGGGGAAGCAACCACCGAGCCCCCATCAAAAATTACTTCAGTTTGGGCTCCAACATGATTTATATAAAACATGGGTGCTTTGTACTTCAGTACATTTTTCTTAATGACCTCTTTTCGGGCGTCCGCGTGATTATAATTAAAAGGAGAAGCGGACAAATTAATTATAACATCAATCCCTTCCTCTTTCATCTCATCCAATGGATTTAAAGTATATAGTGGATTCTCTTGATCTACATCCCAAATGTCTTCACATACAGTAAGTGCTATCCTTTTCCCTTTAAACAAAACTGTCGAGAATTTCTTAGCCGGTTCAAAATATCGGTACTCGTCAAAGATGTCATAAGTCGGTAAGAGTGCTTTATGTTGGATATGAATCTGTTTTCCTTGGTAAAAAAAATAGGCGCTATTGAATAGATCCTTTCCTTCAGGAACAGGATTTCGAGATGGCGCGCCGACAATTATTCCAATATCTGTCGAGGCCTCTTTTAAAACATTGAGTGCCTCATCTGATTTTTGAATAAAATCTTCAAACTCCAAAAAATCCCTGGGTGGATATCCACAGGTGGCCAATTCGCCAAAACAGATGACGTCAGCCTTCCCTTCTCTTGCCTTTTCTATGGCGTCTAGCATTTTTTGGGTATTCCCCTCAAAATTTCCAATGTGATAGTTCAATTGCGCAACACTTATTCTCATTTTCTTTGTTTATATCGGATATATCTAAAACGAAAGTATTCTTAAATTGATTCATGGACGTATAAATAGGTATAAATTTAGTGGGATCACTTATCTATTTATACCTTTGACGAGGCCCAGATATTATGAGTCAATTTATTGTTTCAGCACGAAAATATAGACCTCAGACCTTTGATCAAATCATTGGTCAAAAGCATATTGCTCAAACCTTAAAAAATGCTCTACAGTCTAATCAACTGGCCCATGCCTTTCTATTTAATGGGCCAAGAGGAGTAGGAAAAACCACTAGTGCAAGGGTGCTCGCCAAAGTTTTAAATTGTGAGAATGTTCAAAATCATGCAGATCCGTGCAATTCATGTTCGTCATGTAATGCCTTTAATGACTCGGCATCTTTTAACATCATCGAATTAGATGCGGCTTCTAATAATAGTGTAGAAAGTATTCGTAATCTCATTGAGCAGGTAAGATTCCAACCCCAACACGGTAAATACAAAGTATTCATCATTGATGAGGTTCATATGTTGTCTACTGCCGCATTTAACGCATTTCTTAAAACTTTAGAGGAACCACCTTCATATGCTATTTTCATTTTGGCTACAACAGAGAAGCACAAGGTTATTCCAACCATCCTCTCGCGATGCCAAGTTTTTGATTTTAAGCGAATTCAGATTAAGGATATCGTGAGCCAACTCGCTTCAATCGCTAAAAATGAGAATATCGAAGCGGCACCCGAGGCACTTCAAATAATTGCTCAAAAGGCAGATGGTTCTATGCGGGACGCTCTGTCCATTTATGATAAAATAGCAAGTACCTCAAATGGAATTGTGAGTTATGAACAAACGATCGAAAACTTAAATGTTCTTGACTTTGATTTCTTTTTTAGAATTACAGATGCCGCTTTACGCGAAGATTTAAGTGAGACTTTATTAATCTTTGACGAAGTGATGAGAAAAGGATTTGATTCAGATTTATTTGTTCAAGGACTAGCTCAACATTTAAGAGATATACTGGTCGCTCAAAACGCACAAACTGTTTCACTTTTAGAAGTTGGAGAAGAACTACAAAAGAGATACTTAAATCAAGCTGAATTAGCTAGCAAATCTTTTTTACTTAATGCACTTCATTTGCTTAATAAGTGTGACTTAGAATTACTCCGAACTGGAAACAAAAGATTGTCTGTAGAAATTGCCTTGAGTAAATTATGTTATTTAAATCAAACTATTCAAGGTCAAAACGAGGAAAAAAAAAAGCCTGAACCGATAAGCGTCAGTAGCCTTCGCCCTAAAGAAAATCTGGAACCTTCACCATCCATCACACCAGCCAAAAATTCTTTCACGAAAGTGAAAGTGCAAACCCAAGACAGTTCAGAATTAGAAATAAAATCTTCGGAAGTTGATATCGAAGTAAAAAAACACAAAGCTGAAGAGGAGGTAACTTTGGGTGGTCTCGGTAACCTGAGTAAAATAAGGGATCAAATAAAAAAAGATACGGATGCTCGAAAAGCTAGATCAAAAGATTTAAGTTTTGAAAGCTTTATGGAATATTGGAATGAGTATAAGGATAATCACATCTCTAAATCAACGGTTTCAGCGATGAACCATGTTCAGATCGAAGTCGATTCTGAAATCAAAGTATATGTTCCGACTTCTGTGACTAGAGATATCATTCAGCAAGAGGCTAATCTTCTGCAAATACTCCGCGATGGTTTCAATAGACCTGATTTAAGCATGAGTATAATAATCGACTTGGATAGATTTCCGGATCAAGAACAATTTTTACCAAAAAAGATTCTAACCAACAAAGAGAAATACGAAGAAATGGTCAAAAAGAATCCAATGTTATCGACCATGACAAAAAAATTCGGATTAAAAGTCGACAATACCTAGTATTCTCAATAATATCGAAGACGAACAGTTTCTAAATTTCTTTGTTGTATCCATTATTCAAAGTAACTTAAGCTATCATAAGTACTATGGAAGATCAGGCAATTTGGTATCTCGAAAATATAGACGTCACTGGGATTTTTTGTCCTAAAAAACTTGGTGATCAAGTTAACGACCATACCGCGAAAGCATATAAAAAAGGAGAGTATATATACATGCCGGACCAGAGTTCGGACAAGGTATTCTTTTTAACCGAAGGGCGTGTTAAAATCGGCACCTATAGCGATACAGGTAAAGAAATTACAAAAGCCATATTAGGCAAAGGAGAGGTCTTTGGTGAACTTTCTCTCATTGGTGAAGGCGTGCGACGAGATTTTGCTTATGTCATGGAACCCACGAAAGTGTGCATGGTAAATTCAAGTGAAATGAAATCATTGCTCAAAGACCACAATGGCTTGAGTATGTTCATTATGAAAATTATGGGCTCTCGCGTCCTTGAAATGGAAAATCGCTTGGAGTCCTTAGTTTTTAAAGATTCTCGAAGTAGAATAGTCGAATATCTTGTAGATTCTGTAAATAAAAGAGGACAACGTGTAGGTTATGAATGGGTCGTTAGAAAATTTATTACACATCAAGAAATTGCTAACCTTACTGCCACCTCACGACAAACTGTGACTACTGTGCTCAATGAATTAAGAGCCAGTAATCTAATTACGTTTAATCGAAAACGATTATTAGTAAGGGATCTTGAAGCGTTGACGAAAGAAATTGCCTAGTGTATAAGCTTTTTATTAAACCCCTCTTATTTTCTCTCAACCCTGAAACGGCTCATCATTTTACGGTAAAGCTGTTTTCCGTGGTTCTTTGGATACCTGGTATCTCGCATTTTGTAAAGTGGATGTACGGTTATAAAAGCAAAACTTTAGAACGACGGCTTTTTGGGTTAGACTTTCAAAATCCCGTTGGACTTGCTGCTGGATTTGATAAAGATGGAAAATATTTCAAGGAGATGTCCAATCTAGGATTTGGCTTCATTGAAATCGGCACTGTGACTCCTCGTCCTCAAGAGGGTAATCCAAAACCTAGATTATTTAGACTTCCCAAGGATTCGGCTTTAATAAATAGAATGGGGTTTAATAATGAAGGGGTCGATGCTTTAGTAGAAAGACTTAAAGGGTTTAAATCTGATACTTTAATCATTGGGGGAAATATTGGTAAAAATAAAACAACTCCAAACGAAAAAGCCGTCGACGACTACGAGATATGTTTTAAAAAGCTATTCCCGTATGTAGATTATTTCGTGGTCAATGTGAGTTCGCCAAACACCCCAAATTTAAGAGCACTTCAGGGAAAGGAGCCATTGACTGCATTACTACAGCACCTTCAAAACATCAATTTATCCAAAGAAGAACCCAAGCCTATCTTTTTAAAAATAGCTCCGGATTTAAATGAATCACAAATCGATGACATTGTAGACATTGTTACTGAAGTTGGCATAGCGGGAGTCATCGCGACAAATACTACAATCTCTAGGGAGGGCTTAAGTACATCAAAAGAGCTTATTGCATCGATAGGAAATGGCGGATTAAGCGGCTATCCTGTTAAGGATCGCTCTACAGAAGTGATTAGGTATATTCACAAAAAGAGCCAAGGAAAGATTCCAATTATTGGAGTTGGTGGCATAGCAAATGGAAAAGATGCCATTGAAAAACTTCGTGCTGGAGCAGTTTTAGTCCAAGTATATTCTTGTTTTATATATGAAGGACCCGCCATGATAAAATCAATTCTTAAAGAGATCGAAAAGGCTTAATTCGCCCTACCTTAATAAGGGTATTTTTCTAAAGTTTTTGGGTATTTTTTAAATGGCATAGTAAAATGCATTATCCAAATAGTATATATCCATAATATAAAACTGCCTCGTTTACATAGGACAATACCTGTATTTAAATTTCATTTCTGTTATACCCTAAAAACTACCCTAAAAAGAGGGTTATATAACACATTAGTAATTATTCTGATGGTATCGTTTTTGGCATAGGTATAATGTCCTGACGAAAGGACAATAACCAATTTTTTAAGCTACTTAAAGAAGTAGGATATGTGTACAGTCTTTTTAGCAATAACCAAAAACACACTCATATGCTTTCACCAAAGGACGAACACGTGTATAAAGACGTGCGCTTCTGGCTCGCGCTCTTTTTACTCGGGGCATCACTCAGTTTTATGATTTTCACTTATCCTGGGATGTAGGATTAGAGCACTTCAAACAAGAACATTTTCCCGATAGATTTCCAGTCTATCGGGATTTTCTTTTTAAAGAATCATTGCGAGAGATATTCTCATATTCGTAAAAGGCGAAGCATCAGGATTAAACACCCCTATGACATTGTCCGTATTAAAGCGAATCCTGAACATGCTAATATTCGCTCCTAAGCTAAGACCTAAATTAAAAGCAGATTCTTCCGTGTATGCATATTGTGCACCCACCTGCAAAGCACCTATTGATTTATACCCATTTAACGCTAATGCTAGTCTATTTTGTAATGGGTGGGCCTCATAAAAAGCGATGGCACCAATTCTAAGAGATTTGTTGAGATCATAACTCATGCCTAGAATATATTTTCCCGGTAAGGCCAAGGAATAAGATTCATTGGCTTCTGCAATTTCTAGCAATGACCTCAAAGAATCTTCAAAGGCGATAGACGTGGTATCCCCTATGTATTCATTTAAATCTATACCTTCGTACGTAATCGACTCTTGACTAGAAAGATTCGTTACCCGTGTATCCCAGTTTATCGAACCAATATCAAGAGCACTGGCCTGCACCCTAACTTTATCCGTAAGGTCAATACCGAGTCCAACATCTAAGGAAAAACCAATATTACCACTAAAAAAACCTTTATAACTATAACCTCTTGAGTTAAACTCAATGTCATCTATGTCATTATAATCAATCAATCGTGACGAATTAATAAGT
Source organism: Saprospiraceae bacterium (assembly GCA_020630555.1). GTDB lineage: Bacteria > Bacteroidota > Bacteroidia > Chitinophagales > Saprospiraceae > JAHDCZ01. The sequence continues at coordinate 1,820 of JAHDBE010000106.1, read as the reverse complement.
AAATCTGTACCAATTGTTAATTGGTAAATATCATCTGAGGTATATAAATCTATGTTTGATTTTTCTGAGTGGATATTCTCGACACCCGATATGACGTGAGCCTTTACACCAAAATCCAACTTTCCAATGTCCTTAGCGATTCCAAAAGAAAAATCATGATACGCATTTAATAGAAATTCTGGTCCGACTTCAACCGTCTCCCCAATAAATTGTGCATTTCCATTGGCATAAAGTTTAGCCAAAGATTCATTATAATTTAATAAGCCGTCAAATTTCCATCTGTATGAACCAGAAATACACCAATCCGAAACTTTTAAAAAAACAGAGGCGATATCGTATTCAAATCCGCCACGAATACTGTTTATTGGCTCTAGATTATTCGTTAATGCATCCGTATCTACAAAATTATTTCCAGAACTATTTTGTCTAATAATTTTTTCAAGGGTAGGTCCTTTTTGAGCAAAATTCAACGCGATTCCGGGTAAGACGAGTACAAAATTGGAATCCGGTATATAGCTAGGATTTAAATGAGCTGAACTGTAATCATCAAATTGGTTAAGATGTATAAGATCATATTGAGCTTGACTCAAACAAGTAAATAAAAGAAAAAAAATAATTGAGTTTAATGCTCTTAAAATCATTGCAACTTAATTTTGGCACCCATTCTTAAATCCATTCCATACGTATCATAAATCCAGATGGACTCATTATTCTGATCTGTACTTGACATAAAAATTCTGAAGGCAATTTTACGTGCGTCTAAAAGCCGATTTAATTTTTCATTTTCAATATTGACGAAAGTCACTTCCTCACCATCGGTCTCAATTAGCCCTGGAGATATCTCATCCGCGGCCGAAATAATCCTTGGCCCGTCAATGAACATAGAATCTATAGTTTGGTCAGAATTATTTAAAAATAATGCCTGAACATTCATATCTATGGGTAGTCGATTTTCCGTGATAAGTTTTAATTCTATGGCTTCCGCCAAATCATAAGAACTCATATCAAAATCAAATGTATCGGCAAGAACTAAATCATTAGCATAACCCAAAAGGGGTAATTCTACGGCTATGTCTACTTTATAATAACTGGTATCTGTTAAAAATCCTGTAATGTTTGTATCGTTATCTGGATTACCGACGGCATCAATATCATATCTAACAAGTTTTACCTTTTCATTAAAAATCTCCTGAACATTTGAATTAGCACTATTAAATTGATACGTATCTCGCTTTACCTGACCCACCTCATCTAACGCAGGATACGAAAAATCAACCCCATTGGTTATAAATTCCCCTGTCATATCAAAGGTTTCATCCAACACATTGGTCAATTCCATTTTATTGAAATAAGTCCTAACTGGAAAACCAAAGGCATTCTCCACCTCAAACGTTACTTTGGGATCATCAAACCATAGTCCTCCACTTACCCAATTACTATATACGCCTATAGTGATGACCTCACCAGATTCCGACTCCGTGTTTTGTGTAAAAAAACCTTCTACATACGAAAAGAATAAAAAATCTAAGGCATAGCTTGCTTTATCTAATAAGACTCGATCGCCATTAGCTAATCGCGCATCATAAATAAACGTCATGCTATTATCTTCCGTATTTACTTCCCATCCCGTCAGAGGGATTACTTCTGACAAAACACTATCTGGAGATGCTCCTGTATAAGGAATCGAAAGATCAATTGAAAATTCTTCGCCATCTTTTGTCCATTCGGGTATTCTGAGGTTGATACTTACATCTTCTTCAAAACTGGAAACAAATTTAAATCGTATCGAATTGTCTTTAAAAATGGCTCTATCAAGAATA
>JAHDBE010000105.1 GCA_020630555.1 Saprospiraceae bacterium | reverse complement strand
AGTAACATCCTCAAACTCAATGTCATCCGCCGCTTTTTTCTCCGCCTCTATATAACTCATGTCGTAATCGACAAGATCAAGTGGTTTCTCACCGGCCTTATTCATGGCAGAAATTTCTCCCGCTCGATCTTTATCTAAAGTAATTACTGGTCCCCTTCTTCCGTCGACAATAACGCTATAAAACATCAGACCTTTAAAAATATCTTTCTTTATAAGGACGGCTTTACCTTTCTCGGTATGTAGTGTATCTGCGCCTTTAGGAAAATGCTGCAGGGCATCCAAATAGGTATCTAACTCGTAATTAAGACAGCATTTTAAACGACCACATTGTCCTGAAAGCTTGGTTTGATTTATAGCGATGTTCTGATATCTCGCGGCCCCCGTGCTTACTGATTTAAAATCTGACAACCAAGTCGAACAACATAGTTCTCTACCACAAGAACCTATACCACCGATACGTGCCGATTCTTGTCTGGCACCAATTTGTCTCATTTCGATCTTTACGCGAAACTCTTTTGCATAAGACCTCACTAATTCTCTAAAATCAACGCGACCCTCAGCAGTATAATAAAATGTGGCTTTTCTTTTATCACCCTGATATTCGACATCACCAAGTTTCATATCTAAGCCCATAGTTCTAGCAATAACACGAGCACGGACCATGGTATTTTGTTCCATGGCTCTGGCCTCTTCCAGTTTTTCTAGATCTCTATGATTCGCTTTTCGAATTAGATTATTGGCTATGCGATCTTCGGGAACCCCTTTCTTTTTCATTTGCACACGCACTAGCTCGCCTGAGAGCGAAACTCGTCCTACATCATATCCATTTCCAGTATCCACGACCACCATATCGCCGGTGTGAATATCTACAAGTTCGTTTATGAAGAAATCTTTACGCGAACCGTGTTTGAAACTTACCTCTACGAGTTTGTACGCACTAGGATCGTACAAATCTAGATCAGATAACCAATCGTAGGTGTTTCGTTTATTGCAAGTTCCAGAGGTACAATGGCCTTTATCGCCACATCCCTGAGGAACGCCATTTTTGGATTTACTACATGACCCACATCCCATGATACAACAGCGTTAATATATTAAGTCAGAAATTATCGATTTGCCAGTAAGGAGCCTATGGATTTTAATGCTTATGTCCATACAGGCGATTCTTACATGTGCATTTCGATTGAGGTTTATCAATAGACGGCTCAATTCTTCATTTATAAACTCGACTTTTTCGAGATCTATTATTTTGGACATACGCTCCGCCGTTTGCTTTTCCTCATTATTTAAACGTAAGTTACCGCTTCCAAGGTTTAAATAAGTCATATATTCTTTAAAAAAGTTGAGACAGTATTCTAGAAAAATGCGGCGTTCAGCACGACCTTTTCGCGAAAACTGCTCTACCCACTGTATCAAGACGCTCGGTTTCGACCCAAATTGATAACAACGACGCATCCAATCTAACATATCTTCAGAGTAGTCCTTAGCATGTCCATTTGCAAGTTCCAAGGCCTTAGACATATTACCGTTCGCTAAAAATGAAATATGTTTATGATCTGCGTCAACTTTAATCAAACGCAAATACGTTTCTATATCCGCATCTTGAAAAGACGAAATATTCACTAATTGGCAACGAGAAATAATTGTATTTAATATGGACTCTATCCTTGTTGTCAGCAGAATAATAATCGTATTGTCAGGGGGTTCTTCGATTAGTTTTAGAAGGCGATTCCCATTTTTTCCTAAATGTTCGGCACACCAGACTATTTGTATTTTATATGGACTTTCAAAACTTTTTAATCCTAGCGTCTTGATAATATTATTGCATTCCTTGGTATTTAAATTAGCCGATTTATCCTCGGCTCCAATGTGCTTTAACCACTGACTATAACTACCATAAGGTTGATCGCTTAAAAAACTACGCCACGCCACTAAAAAATCATGGCTAGTCGTATCCTCCCTTTTCTTTTTATCTGCTTTGATCACTGGGAAAGCAAAATGTACATCTGGATGTATTGATTTGGCTTGTTTGACGCATGCACTGCAGTGTCCACATGAATCACCATTTTCTTTATTAGAACATAATAGATACTGAACAAAGGCTCGGGCCATGGCGAGACCTCCTCCACCTTCAGAGCATTTAAATAACAAAGCATGTGGGACGCTGTCTCCATCAACTCTCTGTTGGAGGTACTTTTTTTCCTCTATTTTACCGGGTATATCGCTAAATCTCACTTCTACACAAGTTATGGATTTTCAAGATCGAAATTTAGTAATCTTATTATTCTAATTTCCTGAACCGCGATCATACTCTTATTGTTAACTTCATGTTATAAATAAAATCATGAGAGTTACAATTGTAAGAAAGGCCCATTTTAATGCTGCACACAGATTGCATAATCCTAATTGGTCGGATGAAAAAAATAGAGAGGTTTTTGGTTTATGTAACAGTCCTAATTTCCATGGGCATAATTACCAGCTTGAGGTATCTGTCTCAGGAGAAGTAGATCAAGAAACAGGTTACTTAATTGACTTAAAGGAGCTCAAAGAAATCATCAAACACGAGGTCGAAGACCGTTTTGATCATAAAAATTTAAACCTGGATACAGAAGAGTTTAAAACCTTAATGCCAAGTACAGAAAACATGGCATTTGTCATTCATGGATTGATATCTTCAAGATTAGGAGAATCTTACAAAGTAGGAATTAGACTATGGGAAACTGAGAGAAACTCCGTTATCTATCCCCCAATTCATTAAATAAAAAAGCCCAGTTTAAAAAAACCAGGCTTTAAATATTTATAACCAGAGTAAGAAACTATCTCTTACTCAATCTTATCACTTTGATGTTATTTCCTTCATTATCAAATAACCTCACTAGGTATATACCTTTTTGATATGTAGCAATGCTATATGCATTTCCTACTTCGTGCTCAAAACTCTGTACTTCTTTTCCAACAACATCAAAAATAGACACTTTAGAAACTAAGCGGTCATTTGAAATTTGAAAGAAATCATTTGTAGGATTAGGGAACAATGCCATTTCTTCAATTTCGGCGTCGTTTGTCGAACTCAACGTGGCATCAAATGTAATCACAATAGAATTATATACCTCTTCAGGATCATCAACACTGAAATATTCTACTAATACCTCACCAACATAGGGAACGCCTTTCGGATCCGCTTTGAGCATATATATTTGCTCATAGTCCACATTAAATGGATTGGCCTTGTCAGAAGGACATTCTTCCAAACCAAAAAGATAACACGTGTGATAGTCACACATAGAGAATTCCCATTCTTCAGGAATATCTGTTCTTATGACCCTCCAATACACATCTACATCGGTCTCACCCGTATTCGTAACAAAATAATCCGCTTGAATTTTATCCGATGGTGTTCCAGAAACAGTCATGCTTACTGGATCAATGGTAAGTTCCTGACCCGTTAAGCTCAGACTGACCAAAAAGAAAACAAAAAGAGTAAAGATTCGCTGCATAAATCCTATTTAATGAGGTTTAGACTATTAGTTCTGATGAAGATACATGAAATTATTGCATTTTTCCTCGAAAAAATGGTTAAGAATTAGTTATTGTCAAATGTAACACATATTTATCATATTATATAAATTTATAATATGTTTAAAATTTTACGATTTAAAAGACATTTCTGTCCTTTGACGGATACTTAACACGCTCGTTATTGCTGAAATTCAGATTAAAGACTTTTTAACATGCATACAGTCATTATAGGTAATGGAATCAGTGGTATTACCGCCGCTCGTTGGCTTCGAAAATTAGATTCAAACCATCGAATTACGGTAATTTCCTCGGAAACCAAACATTTTTACTCTAGGACAGCTCTTATGTATATCTACATGGGACATATGAGATTTGAGGACACAAAACCCTATGAAGATTGGTTTTGGAGTAAAAATAGAATTGAGCTCATTCAGGATCATGTATTGTCTGTTGACCCAGTTAAAAACACCTTGTCTCTAAAGTCCAATTCTACCCTTGGCTATGACAAATTAATTATAGCGACGGGTTCTAAGTCAAATAAATTTGGTTGGCCGGGACAAGATGCCAAACGAGTTTCTGGATTATATCACTTTCAGGATCTAGAGATGATGGAAAATAATTCCGAAAATCTAAATCGAGCTGTGATTGTTGGAGGAGGACTAATAGGGATAGAGATGGCTGAAATGTTTAAAAGTCGTGGTAAAGATGTGACCATGATTGTTAGGGAATCTTCCTATTGGAATAATGTTTTACCCCCTGAAGAATCGAACATGATAAGTCGACATATTAAGGATCATCATATTGACTTAAAGTTGGGTGTCAATCTTCAAGAAATTAAGACCAACGAATCTGACGAAGCCATAGGCGTAGTCATTAAAGAAACTCAGGAAAAAATCGACTGTCAATACGTGGGACTGACTGCTGGTGTAAGCCCAAACATTGATTTCATTCGCGAAAGCGGGATAAAAATTAACCGAGGTATTTTAGTTAATGAATTTTTACAAACCAATTACCCAAATATCTATGCAGTGGGTGATTGTGCTGAGCAACAAAATGCCAGACCTGGGCGTCGTCCGATAGAAGCCATTTGGTACACAGGACGTATTATGGGAGAAACTGTCGCTTATAATATTTGTGGATCGGAAGTATCGTATGATCCAGGTATCTGGTTTAATTCCGCCAAATTTCTTGACATAGAATATCAGGTTTATGGATTTGTGCCAAACCAACTTCCTGAGACCCATAGTACTTTATATTGGGAACACCCAGACGGAACAAAAGCTATAAGACTTAATTACGAAAGAGTTTCAGGGGCCATCGCCGGGTTCAATCTCATGGGCATACGATACCGTCATGAGGTCTGTGAGAGCTGGTTAAAACAAAAGACACATATCGAAGATGTATTAGGAAATTTGGCCCTCGCCAATTTCGATCCTGAATTTTTTAAAAGCTATGAAGAGGATGTGATTCAGATGTACAACAAAAGAGAGAATAAAGAGATCCGATCAAAACAAAAGAGAGGACTCAATGCAGCACTTAATTTTTTAAGAAAAACGATTAAATCATGAAAACACTCGAAAAATTAGGTCTATCCATATTCTCTATAGCTCTTATCCTATTCACCTTAAGTCTTGGGTTAAGTAAGCATACATTAAACCCTGAAACTCTGAATATCACTAATGAAACTCATAAAAACGCCATAGTTCAGGCTTATGAGGAGAGCGGAAATATTGACGAAAGTCTGGGAAACATAGCCTTTATCCATCGACTTAAAAACAGCATTTACCAAGCGCAGTCTAGTTTGGAATACAGTTATCCTTCGGTTAAAGCGAATACCTCTGAATGGGATCATAAGATCGGTGATTGGAAAATCAAAGAATATGTAAATACGGCAGTTCGAGATTCTGCACATGGCTGGGTTCCAGAAAATAAATCTCTTTTCCTTCTATTGACTATCGGTCTAGGCATATTAGGAGGTTTGATTTACATCTTACCTCAGTTTAAAAGTTTACCTGGGATAAAACACGACGGTATTTATCACAGTTCGATGACTCGAGGACTGAAATTAGGTATACGTAGCTTTTTCTTAATCATGACAATTTTGGGTGTCTTAGTTTATGGTTTCAACTATATGGGTGGCCAATACTTTTGGTCTTTAGTAACTCTGTTAGTCATAGGAATAATTGTCTATTTAGTCATGTATCGAGAAAAGCAAGGCACTTTAAACCCACCTAAAAGTGCTGGTCCTCGAATTACGGCATGGTTTGGAGTGATTACGGGTATTTATTTGATTGTCTTTTATATTCTTCTCTATTGGTTTCCGGCCTACATACAAAACTGGATATTCATTGTTGATCCGGTAAGCGAATTTATCGGTGGTAAACCTGCCAGCCAATGGTTTTTATATGGTTTACTCTATACGATTATAGTCATTGTCATGGGCATTCGGATGATCGCAAAATATCGACACAATAGATATCAAATGGTTCGAACAGGATCAGTCATGTTTTTCCAGACTTGTTTTGCTTTTCTATTACCTGAGATCATGGTCAGATTAAATCAACCCTATTTTGATTTTAAAAACATTTGGCCTCTGAACTATACTTTCTTTTTTGATTGGAATTTAAATCAGCTTTTAGAAAGTGGTGGAATGGGGTTATTTATGCTTGTCTGGGGAATCGCTCTCGCATTAATTGGCGTACCTGTAATTACTTATTTTTTTGGAAAAAGATGGTATTGCTCTTGGGTATGCGGTTGTGGAGGCTTAGCTGAAACAATGGGTGACCCCTATCGTCAATTATCCGATAAAAGTTTACGTGCTTGGAAATACGAAAGGTATATCATACATGGTGTTTTGGTCTTTGCAGTGATTATGACGCTTATGGTATTGTATACCTTTTTTACTGGATCGACCCAAGTATTATCGCTCGATAGCAATGCAGTTCGCCAATGGTATGGCTTTTTAATAGGCTCCGCCTTCGCGGGAGTTGTAGGGACTGGATTTTATCCATTGATGGGTAATCGCACATGGTGTCGATTTGGTTGTCCTTTAGCCGCCTACTTAGGTTTGGTTCAAAAATTTAAATCAAGATTTCGAATAACGACGAATGGAGGACAATGTATATCGTGTGGAAATTGTTCGACCTACTGCGAAATGGGAATCGATGTAAGATGGTACGCTCAGCGAGGACAAGATATTGTGCGATCAAGTTGTGTAGGTTGCGGTGTGTGCTCAGCTGTATGTCCAAGGGGTGTTTTGCGACTTGAAAATGGATCGACTGATATTGATTCACGAGCCACAGAATTACGTACTATTCATATCTCTGAAAACGACGTAAAAATCTTAGCTTAGTCCGGTAAAACGGATCGGATGAAAGTAAAGAACACAGCCATAATTTTACTCCATGCACCTGAGGACGGAGGTATTGTACCTGCAGTAATTGAATTTGTTTTAGACAATAAAGGGCAAATTAAAAAGCTTGACCAGCATGTCATGGAGGATAACAAGCATCTGTTTATGCGTATCGAATGGTTGCTTGATGACTTTACAATCCCTAGAGATAAGATTGGTGAATTTTTTGAGACTTTAATAGCAAGTCGTTACGGTATGACATGGTCTTTACACTTTCGTGAAAAGAAAACTAGAGTGGCGCTATTCGTTTCTAAATACTCACATTGTTTTCATGATATTTTATCCAGATTTGAATCTGGTGAGTGGGATATTGAAATTCCAATTATAATTAGCAATCATGATAAGTTTAGATATGTAGCGGAGAGATATAATATTCATTATCACCACCTACCTATCACCAAGCAGAATAAAAGAGAACAAGAAGAAATCGAACTTAAGTTGCTTAATGAGCACAATATAGATTTGATTGTTTTAGCCCGATATATGCAGGTTTTAACTAATGAATTTATCGATCATTATCCTAATCGTATCATAAATATTCACCACTCTTCCTTACCGGCCTTTGCAGGAGCGGACCCTTACGGATCAGCATTTAGAAGAGGTGTAAAGTTTATGGGAGCCACGGCCCATTATGCCACCGAAGATTTAGATGAAGGACCAATAATCGTCCAAGATGTCATCCCTATTAGTCACAGGGATACAATACGCGAGATGAAGCGCAAAGGAAAAGATATAGAAAAACAAGTATTAGCTCAAGCCGTCTGGGCCCACTTAAACTACAATGTCCTTACGTTTAAGAATAAGACAGTGGTTTTCCAATAATTAAGGTAATACATATAAATTTTTCATATATAAAATAAATCTATACCTTCGTTGAGTATAAACCAATCGTTATGTATAGACTTAGTTACTCACTTGTTTTCCTTATCGGAATATCTTTGTCTGCTATTTCTCAAAGAGCAGATCAATGTTTGGAAATTTCACAAACAATTTCACTTAAAGATTGTCAATTCGATTTTGAGGATTCTGAAGGATTTGACTTTCATGATGAAGCTATGTTCCAACTAATGAGTCAGCATTTCTCGAAAGAAAAGAGAAAGGGTAAAACAAACTACTTCAGAGATGCCGGCACTGCTGTGATTGACGGTAATCAGACCGTAACTATTTTTGATGTGCATAACTATTTTCAAGAAGAAGAACAGCTAGAGCGGTTACAAATAAATCGTACAAATGCATTTATTGATCCAGAAACAAAATCCGCTGTTATTGAGTATAAAATTTCGTTTATCGTAGATGGACGCCAAGGAGAGAATTGTGCTCGACTTAAAAATAAATTTGATGGGAAATATAGAATTTTCCAGCACGAATCGATTATTCGCGAATCGATCATTCCATTTATGGAGACATTTATGTCTAAAGCTGAAATAAAAACCAAGCGTTATTTACGCTGCAACTAATAGTATATACTCATTAGTTTTTGGGCATGTTCTTTAAATGACTTAAAGTCATTTTCCATTTTAATAAAGAATAACTCTCTGTACTGATACCCTTCTGTGCTTATCAAGACGGATCTTTTCTTTATTTTATCTAACCAATCTTTGGAAAACTCGTAAAAGCGTTCGTTGTGAGTTACGATAAACTGTGGATAGTCGTAGCCGACGAATGAGGACTTTATATACTTAGATTGATATAGAACTATATTCAGATAGTTACCAAAATCATTTAAATAAATAGTGAGCTTTCCTTCTGGCGCTGTTATTCCTTTTATTGATTTAACTCCAGAAACAGCGATCGAGCGAAGATGCTCTATTAATCTTTCAATGTCTTCAATGAGTTTATCTAAATAACTGGCATCTTGGAATCCCCGGATAGTTATACAGAAAATAATCTGCTGATAAAGATTACTAAGCATGTTGGAGTTCCATATTTCCGTAACGGGGTACCCATAGTAACTATCAAGGACATCTGTTCGTATTTCTTGAATCTGATGATCGTAATCCAAGGTATCACTTATGGACAATTGATTGTCAGTCCAATGAAGATGAGTCCAGACTGAAAGAACAAAATTGAAAATATACTTATGTGAGAAGTAGTAGAAGATCGGAAGTTCGTTAGCTAAATAAGCCAGTTCTTTCTCTTCATCTTTAACATTCGTGTTTGACTTTAAGGGTTTGAGAAAGAAATTAAACTGATCAAAAAAGGCCTGAGCGGATTTTCTTTGTTCGGTTAAGAATGGGTGCTTAAATGTTACGTACTCATCTTCTTTAAAAACTGTATCTAATGAAACACCAAAATGATCAGCAATTCTCACCGCTTCTTCGATCGTCAATGCTGTTTCGCCGTTCATTCGTTTATAAGCCGCCCCTTTTCTTACATTGAGAATTTCCATTACATCATATAAGATGTTATTCCCGTATGCTTTTCGACTAGAAATAAATCGAAAAAAACGCTCCTGAAGATCCTTTTGAAAGTTCATTAGATCAAATTATTGTGCCCAAGAAATAGTAGTATTGGCGAAAGCCGTAATGAAAATGAGAAAAAAAGGCTATTGAATGGTCCTC